>CABXUO010000010.1 GCA_902515455.1 uncultured SAR86 cluster bacterium | reverse complement strand
TCATTTTTTAATAATCTAGCCTCTTTGTCTGATTCGCAGAAATACAGAATTTGTTTCTCTTCTAGTTTCGAGTACTGGATAAGTTCAAAAGCTATAGATTGATGCTGTTTTTCTAACATAGGGTGAAGTATAATTTGCGCCTAAATTTTAATCTAAAAAAATAGGAACACTAACATGGATATAGGTTTTTCAGAACAAGATCTTCAATTTCAAGAGGAAATAAGAGCTGGTTTAAATGGAGCAGAGTATCCTGCTCATGTTAAAGAAAAGCAGGAAAAGGGGACAGCTTTAACTAAGCAAGATTTAATTGATTTTCATAAATTTCTTCATAGTAAAGGCTGGATGGGATACAACTGGCCAGTAGAATATGGAGGTACTGGCTGGTCTCCAGTTCAAATTTATCTTTTTTTGAATGAATTAGCTGCAGCTCAATGCCCAACGATACTACCTTTTGGTTTAAATATGGTTGGTCCTGTAATTTATACTTTTGGTACTCAAGAGCAAAAAGATAGATTTCTTCCAGACATACTTGAATTTAATACTTGGTGGTGTCAGGGATACTCAGAACCTGGATCAGGCTCTGATTTGGCATCATTAAAAACAAAAGCTGTTTTAGAGGGCGATCATTATATCGTTAATGGCTCTAAAACTTGGACAACACTTGCTCAAAATGCAGATTGGATTTTTTGTCTTGTCAGAACAGAAACTACGCAAAAAAAACAAGAAGGAATATCATTTCTATTAATTGATATGAATTCTCCAGGCATTGAAGTTAAACCAATTATTACTATTGACGGCGATCATGAAGTAAATTCTGTGTTCTTTACTGACGTCAAAGTGCCAGCTGATCAATTAATTGGCGAAGAGGGTAAGGGTTGGACTTATGCTAAGTTCTTACTAGCGCATGAGAGATTTGGTATTGCAGGGGTTCCTGTGGTTAAAGTGCAAATCGACAAACTTAAAAAATTAACAGCTAATTATAATGATACAGATTTAAATAAAAAAATAGCTGAGTTAGAAATTGACTTAGAGGCTTTAGAGTTTACTGAGCTTAGAACATTAGCTGCAATAGCAGATGGTGGTCATCCTGGTGCAGAATCTTCAATTTTAAAAATTCGTGGCACTGAAATTCAGCAAAGACTCACTGAACTTTATGTTGAGGCTGCAGGTCAATACATATTACCTTACGAAGGTCCAGAAGGTTTTGATTCAAACAGAACTCCGTCAGGACCCGAATATGCTAGTCCATCTGTTGCCCAATATCTAAATTATAGAAAGACATCAATCTATGGCGGCAGTAATGAGATTCAAAAAAATATCATTGCGAAAGCAATTTTAGGAGTTTAAGTATGAACTTAAATTATTCTGATGAGCAAAATATGCTTAGAGAACAAGTCTTAAAGTTTTGTGAAACGAACTATGATTTTATCGATAGGGAGAAGATCTTAGAAACTGAGGCTGGTTATAGTCAGGATAATTGGAAACAATTTGCCGATTTGGGTTGGCTTGCCGTTCCCTTCAAAGAAGAAAATGGTGGTTTCAATTTTGGACCTATTGAATTAACTGTATTGTTTGAAGAATTCGGTAAGGCCCTAGTAGTTGAGCCATATCTGAGTTCTGTTGTTATGAGTGGAACAATTCTGGAGAACTCAAATCATTCAAATAAATCTTCTATTATTGAAAAAATTATTGCTGGTGAGCATCAAATATCAGTTGCATATGCTGAACCTAATATTGGATATAATTTTTTTGATTGTTTAACTTCACTGTCTACTAGCGGAGATAAACTATCATTGAATGGAACTAAATCTTTAGTTTTAAATGGAGGTAATGCTGATCAATTTATTGTCCTTGCCAATCAAGACGGCTCATCAGTTCTTATATCAGTTGATTCTGATGAAGATGGTTTATCGGTACAAAGTTTTAAAACTATCGATGGTCAAACATGCGCTGAATTATCATTTGAGAATGTTTCTATTGATTCTGAGTCAATACTCGCCTCTGGTGATGAAGCAGAAGCTATATTTAATAAAATGATAAATGTATCTATTTTATGTATTAGCGCAGAGGCTGTAGGAGCAATGAATGCCTCTTATATGAAAACTGTACAGTACACCAAAGAACGTGAACAATTTTCTCAGCCAATAAGTAACTTTCAAGTACTTCAACACAGAATGGTTGATATGTTTATAGAAACTGAACTTACAAAATCATTACTCATTAAAGCCACTTTGCAACTTGATTCAAATGATCCTGAAGCAGGAAATACTATTTCTGCATTAAAAGTTCAAGTTGGAAAAGCTGGCAGATTAGTTGGCCAACATGCGGTTCAACTTCACGGCGGAATGGGTGTAAGTAATGAAATGTCAATTGGTCATTACTTAAAAAGATTTACAGCAATTGACTCAATGTTTGGTAACACTCAACACCATATAAATAAATATCAAACAAAATAGAATGTATGACTGATCTTACTAAGAATCCTGATTTACGGTCTCGAGAAAAAATTGATGATTACTTCGGGGATTGGAAATGGAGAGAAGGCTTGGCTGAACTTATGGTCCCGATCGTGGGAAGGTTATATAGGCATGGAGTTCATGTCATGATTTATGGTCAGTCCCTTGTTAATAAGTCTCCTATCGATATTATGCATGCTCATAGGTTTGTTAGGCAGATAGAGGCAAATGAGTTAAGCGAACTTGAAACATATCCGCTGCTTGAAAGGTTAAGTAAGATGGACTTGCCTGACTGCGAGATTGATTTAGGTGAACTTGCAATGAGATGTTCATTTTTCAAAGATCTTCCATCAAATCCTGATTCAATAGATGGCTTTTTAAATGAGCAAATCTCAGTTAATGATTTAATCATCAATAGACCAGATAATCCTCAAGATATCGTTCTTTATGGTTTTGGAAGAATTGGTAGATTGATGGCAAGAATGTTAGCTCAAACGACTGGTCCAGGAAATTATTTCAGGCTTAAGGGAGTTGTCGTTAGAAAAACAGGAGATAATGATCTTATAAAAAGGGCAAGCCTTCTAAGAAGAGACTCTGTTCATGGTCGCTTCGAAGGAACCATAAGAGTCGATCTTGAAAATGAGCTCTTAGTTATAAACGGCAATCCTGTAAAATTTATATATTCTAATTCTCCTAAAGAGATCAATTATTCTGATCTAGGTATTAATGCTCCAATCGTAATTGATAATACCGGCATATGGAGAAACGAAGAAGATTTATCACAGCACTTAGGCGGCGGTGCTTCAAAGGTTATCTTAACTGCTCCTGCTAAAGGTGATATTAGAAATATTGTATTTGGAGTAAATGATAGTGCATTAAAAGATTCTGATAAAATTATCTCTGCTGCGTCATGTACAACCAACGCCATAGTCCCTGTTTTAAAAATTATTAGTGATAATTATGGAATTAAAAGTGGCCATATTGAGACAGTCCATTCATATACGAATGATCAAAATTTAATTGATAATTTTCATAAGGGTGACAGAAGGGGAAGAAGTGCTCCATTAAATATGGTAATAACTTCCACTGGGGCAGTCAAAGCAGTTTCAAAGGCCATTCCTGAACTAAAAGATAAATTAACTGGCAATGCTATTAGAGTTCCAACACCTAATGTAAGTTTAGCAGTCTTAGTTTTGAATATTGATAAATCCGTTAAGAGAGATGAATTAAACGATTTTCTTAAAACCTCTGCTTTTGCTAGCAAGTATAGAGAAATTATTGGCTACACAAACTCTCCAGAAGCTGTATCAACAGATTTTTATTCAAGCCCATATGCTACAACCATCGATTCTCAAGCTACTATTGCAGATGGTAATCAGATTACTCTATATTGCTGGTATGACAATGAATATGGCTATACAAAACAAGTTCTTAACCTTATGAAAAAAGTTGCTTCAATTGATTTACTGAGATTTCCAAAGCCAATTGAGTAAGCAATATAATGTTACTAATTTTTTAATTTTTATATAAACAATAGTAATAATTAATTATAATTAACACAGATTTTACTGAAGGGTACTGTGATAAAAACCAACAAAGGCTTAGATTTACCAATCTCTGGAAATCCATCTATGGATTTAGACTCGTCGACTGTGATAAATTCAGTTGCAATTCTGGGTGCAGATTATGTTGGCCTCAAGCCTACAATGATGGTTGATGAAGGTGATACTGTTCAATCTGGACAAAAATTATTTGAAAATAAGAAAAATCCTGGAACATTTGTTACATCTCACATATCGGGAGTTGTAACTTCAATTAATAGAGGTGAAAAAAGAAGATTTGTTTCTTTAGTGATTGAAGAAGATGCATCAATAGATCCCATTACATTTCATTACGAGGATTACAATGATCACATTGATTTCTTAGTTGATACTGGCGCTCTTTCATACTTTAGAACGCGCCCGTATAACAGAATGCCTGTTCCTAATGTTTTGCCATCTGCTATATTTATAAATGCTTGTGATACAAATCCATTATCAGTTGATCCCTATTTATTGATGGAATTTGATGAAGATCAAGATCTTTTTAATATCGGTTTAAATTTCATAGCCTCTATTGATCCTAGCATAAGAGTTTTTTGTTCTTATCAAAATAAAAATTTTGATCAATCTGTTAGTGATGTAACTTACACTCAGTTCGGAGGCCCTCATCCAGCTGGATTAGTAGGGTCACACATACATTTTTTACATCCAGTTGGTCAAAATCGATCTGTTTGGAATATTTCTTGGCAAGAGGTAATTTCTCTTGGATATCTTCTTGAAAATAAAATCCTACGTTCTGAAAAATTAATTTCTTTTGGTGGACCCAATGTTCATGATCCAAAAATTTTAAAATTAAAATATGGTTCAAACTTATCAGAAGCTACAGCTGGTAAAGTTGCGGAAAATTCTCGAATTATTTCAGGATCTGTACTTAATGGTCATACAGCAGAAAATATAATGAATTATTTAAGTGCATTTGATAATCAAGTATCTGTCTTACCCAATGAATCAAATGATATTTTATTTAATTGGGCTATGCCTGGTTCAAAATTGCATTCGATGTTACCAGCTTTTATATCAAGTTGGATTAAACCAAATGAGTATAAATTTAATGTATCCATGAATGGAGGAAATAGAGCCATTGTTCCCATATCTTCATATCAAGAAATAATGCCGTTAAATATACTGACTACTCAATTGTTGAAGTGTCTCGTTACATTTGACATCGAGCTTGGTGAAAAACTCGGTGTTTTAGAACTCGCGCCTGAAGATCTAGCTTTGGCGAGTTATGTATGCCCAAGTAAATACGACTATCAGTCAATATTAAGTTCTAATTTAGATAAAATGTATGAGGAATTTCAATGAAATCTTGGCTTAGATCAGTCAATGAAAGTATAAAACCTAGTTTTATGCCAGGTGGTGCCCAAGCTAAATGGTTCCCAATATATGATGCAATTGAAAATTTTATTTTTTCGTCAACTCATAAAACGTCAAATCCTATTCATGTTAGAGACTCGATAGATATTCAAAGAATTATGGTCATTGTCTGGCTTTCAGCATTTCCCGCAATGTTTTTTGGTATGTATAACATTGGAAGTCAAACACTTGATTACTTAAATCTTGTGGGCATACAGAATACAAATGATTGGCATCATATTTTAATTAACTTCGTTGGGTACACAAATAATAGTTTTATTACAAAAATGTGGATTGGAGCAGTTTATTTTATTCCCATATATGCAGTTACTTTTGCTGTAGGTATTCTTTGGGAAATTCTATTTGCTGTTGTTCGTAAACATGAAATTAATGAAGGGCTATTTGTATCATCTATTTTATTTGCTCTAAGTTGCCCCCCTGATTTACCTTTATGGCAAGCCGCTATGGGAATAACATTTGGTATTGTAATAGGCAAAGAAGTATTTGGTGGAACTGGAAAGAATTTTTTAAATCCCGCTCTTACAGGAAGAGCTTTTTTATATTTTGCTTACCCATCTCAATTATCTGGCGACAAAGTATGGATTGCTGGTCTTTCTGACACTGGAATCACTCCTGAAGGTTTTAGTGGCGCTACTCCCCTTGGATATGCAGCTGAAGGCGGTCTTCAGGGTTTAAGTGATAATTTTTCCTGGCTTGATGCTTTTGTTGGCAACATACCTGGCTCAGTTGGTGAAACATCTGTCATAGCCATTGCTATTGCTGCAATAATTTTACTTGCAACTGGTGTTGCTTCTTATCGAATTATTTTAGGAACAATCATAGGCATGCTTGTTATGTCATCAATTCTAAATATTGTTGGGTCAGATACTAATCCAATGTTCCAAGTTCCATGGTACTGGCATTTTGTAATTGGCAGCTTTGCTTTCGGTCTAGTTTTTATGGCCACAGAGCCCGTTTCTGGCTCTGGAACGAATACGGGAAGATGGATCTATGGTGCATTAATTGGAGTTACAGTTGTTTTGATTAGAGTTATTAATCCAGCTTTTCCTGAAGGAATGATGTTAGCTATATTGTTTGCAAATCTTTTTGCTCCTGTAATAGATCATATGGTTGTATCAAATAACATTGCAAGACGTAAGAGGGCTCTTTCATATGAATGATTCAGTGATAAAGACTCTCGCCGTCTCATTTCTTGTATGTCTGTTTTGCTCATTGGTAGTTTCATATGCCGCAGTTAGTTTGAGAGATATGCAAAATTTAAATAAATTAAATGATCAAAGAATAAAGATTCTCAAGACTGCTGCAATTTACAGCCCAGATGAATCAATCGAGTCACAGTTTGCAAGGCTTACTCCTAAGTTTGTAAACTTTAGTACAGGTGATCTATTAGATGAATATGGTGATTATAATATTAATACTTATGATCCAGTTTATTTTTCAAAGCAACCAGATCATTCTTCCCCAATCCCTGCATCTGAAGACATAGCGATAGTAAAGAATAAAGAAAATATTGGGAAGATTTATTTGCTTACTGATTCATCACAAAATCTTGAAAAGGTTATATTGCCCATAAGAGGCTATGGATTATGGGGTACTTTATTTGGATATATTGCAATAGATAAAGATCTTAATACTATCAGAGGGCTCGAATTTTACGCTCATAAAGAAACTCCTGGACTAGGTGCAGAAGTTGACAATCCAAAGTGGAAATCCTTGTGGGACGGAAAATCAATATATAAAGATGGTGAGGTTGAGATCGAAGTCATAAAAGGAAAAGTTGATCCATCTAATCAGATGGCATCATATCAAGTCGATGGCCTATCTGGTGCCACATTAACAAGCAGAGGTGTCACTAATATGTTGATATTTTGGTTCGGTAAAAGTGGTTATAAAGAAACGCTAAAAAATATAAATTATGACAGTTAAGCAGTATAAACAAATTCTTTCAAAACCTTTACTAGAAGAAAATCCAATTACACTTCAAATTCTTGGAATATGCTCAGCACTGGCAGTTACAAGTAATCTCTCAGTAACTTTAGTAATGTGTGTTGCTCTAACTAGCGTTGTCTCATTTTCTAATCTTTTTATTTCTATCATTCGAAACTATATTCCTAGCAGTGTAAGAATTATCGTCCAGATGACAATTATTGCATCTTTAGTGATTGTCGTTGATGAGCTTTTAAAAGCATATGATTATGAAACAAGCAAAAAACTCTCAGTTTTTGTTGGCTTAATAATTACAAATTGTATTGTAATGGGTAGAGCAGAAGCTTTCGCAATGAAAGAGAAACCTTTTGTTAGTTTTCTTGATGGTCTTGGTAATGGTTTAGGCTATAGCATAATTTTAATTGCTGTAGCTTTTGTCAGAGAGCTATTTGGTGCTGGAACTTTGATGGGATATGAAATTTTACCTTTAGTTTCAAATGGTGGTTGGTATCCAGCAAATAATCTTTTATTACTTCCACCTAGTTCATTCATTTTGATTGGCTTGATGATATGGGGAATTAGAGCATATAAAAAAGATCAAATTGAACCAAATGAATACAAACTATCTAGACATGCAACAGCTCCAGATTTGTCTAAAAGAGAATTAAATGTTTGAACACTATCTAAGCATATTTATAACTACAGTTTTTATAGAGAACATTGCTTTGTCTGTTTTTTTAGGAATGTGTACGTTTATAGCAATATCAAAGAAAATTGATGCTGCATTTGGTCTGGGAATAGCTGTCATTGTTGTATGTCTAATTACAGTTCCTCTCAATAATTTAATTTATAATTCAATTCTTAAAGAAGGTGCTCTTGCTTGGGCAGGACTACCAGAAGCAAACTTAGAATTTGTTGGTTTAATAAGTTACATAGGAGTAATTGCTGCAGCTGTCCAAATATTAGAAATGTTTTTAGATAAGTTTGTTCCAGCTTTATATAACGCACTAGGAGTTTTCTTACCTTTGATTACTGTAAATTGTGCAATTTTAGGTGCGTCATTATTCATGATAGAAAAAGATCTTAAGTTTGGTGAGAGTGTAGTCTATGGATTGGGTGCTGGTGTTGGTTGGGCGATGGCAATAGTGGTCTTAGCAGGCATTAGGGAGAAATTAAAATATTCAGATATTCCTGATGGCTTACAAGGGCTAGGAGTTACATTTTTAATAGTTGGTTTAATGAGTTTTGGTTTTATGTCATTTGGCGGTATTTCACTTTAAAAATTAAGATTAGTAACAATATATAAAATATGCAAATTGATTTATTTTTAGGCGTTCTTTCTTTTACCGGTGTGGTCCTTCTTTTGGTTGGAATTATTATTGCTGCACGCAGCCAATTGGTTAGTTCTGGTGATGTCTCGATTGAAATTAATGGAGATTCATCAAATCCGATCGTTGTTCCATCAGGCAACAAACTATTACAAACACTTGCTGAAAATAAGATTTTTTTATCCTCAGCATGCGGTGGAGGCGGGACATGCAGTCAATGCAAATGTCAAATTTCAGAAGGTGGTGGATCTATACTTCCAACTGAAGAATCGCACTTTAATTCAAAAGAAAAAAAAGATGGCTGGAGATTATCTTGTCAGGTAGCAGTAAAGAATGATTTAAAGATTACTATTCCTGAAGAAGTATTTGGTGTTAAAGAGTGGGAGTGTGAAGTAATTTCAAATGATAATGTTGCAACATTCATAAAAGAATTGGTTCTAAAACTACCAGAAGGTGAAGAGGTAAATTTCAAAGCGGGTGGATACGTTCAACTCGAAGCTCCTGCATATAATAATCTTGATTATAAATCCTTCCATGTTGCGGATGAATATAGGGAAGACTGGGATAAATTCAAAATTTGGGATAATGTAGCAAATAACTCTGAGCCTATAATTCGAGCATACTCAATGGCAAATTATCCAGATGAAAAGGGTGTTTTAAAGTTTAATATCAGAGTTGCAAGTCCTCCTCCTGGATCTACAGATATTCCGCCTGGATTGATGTCATCTTGGACTTTTAATCTTAAACCGGGTGATAAAGTAAGAGTTTTTGGTCCTTTTGGTGAATTCTTTGCTAAAAAAACTAATTCCGAAATGGTATTTATTGGGGGTGGAGCAGGTATGGCTCCTATGCGAGCACATATTTTTGATCAACTGCTTAGAATAAATAGCGATAGAAAGATTTCTTTTTGGTATGGAGCGAGAAGCCTGAAAGAAATGTTTTATGTTGATGATTTTAATGAACTTGCTGCAAATAATAAAAGCTTTGATTGGCATGTTGCTTTATCAGATCCTCAGCCAGAAGATGAATGGAATGGTCTAACCGGATTTATTCATCAAGTTATTTATGATAATTATTTAAAATCTCATAAAGCTCCTGAAGATTGTGAATTCTATATGTGTGGCCCACCAATGATGAATAAGGCTTGTATTGACATGCTTATCAATCTTGGCGTTGAGCCAGAAAATATAATGCTCGATGACTTTGGTGGTTAGAACCTCAGTTGAATAGGCTAGTTTTATCTAAATTATTAGCCCTAGCTGTAGGTTTAGCGTGTATATTTTTTGCCTTCAAATATAATAAAAATGCTCTCTATGAAACTTCTGATTCGATATATGGAACTTATTGGAAATTAGTTTCAACAGACTATATACCAGATTCTCTCATTCAATCAATTAAGCAAGAATTAAATAGAATTGATTTTGTTGCTTCAAACTATAAACCATCCTCAGAGCTATCAATTATTAATGCAGCACCTATAAATACAGAAATAGTCATTTCTTCAGATATGTACACTATTTTAAAATTTGCCGAAGATCTTCATCAATTATCAAATGGATATTACGATGTGACTATTGGATCATTAATAATTAAAGAGGGATTTGGACCTGAATCTTCAATGGTTGATAATTCTATTCCGGTTTCAAAAAAAAGATTTAATTTTTTAAACAATAATTCCATTACTAAAAATGATAATTTTCAATTTGATTTATCATCAATCGCAAAAGGTTACGCATTGGATCAAATTTCGAATCTTCTCATGAGAGCAAATAGAAATAATTACTTGATTGATATTGGTGGCGAAATAATAGTAAATGGATCAAAACACGGTGAACCATGGACTGTAGGTATTCAAAGTCCATCTGCTGTGAATAATCAATCAGATACGCAAATTCGAAGTAACAAATTTTTAGCAATAGCCACATCGGGAGAGTACAGAAATTTTAAATTAAATGATAATGGTGTTATTACTAGTCATACATTTATTCCAGAAATTCAAAAATCATTAATCGATAAATCCTACTCTGTTACAGTTGTTTCAGAAAAATCATCAATGACTGCTGATGCATGGGCTACAGCACTTAATGCTCTTGGGCCAAATAAAGGTATTAAAGTTGCAAATGAACATAACATATCAGTTATGTATATAATGCAAGAAAATAATATGATGATTAAATCAAATTATTGGAACTATAATGATTGAATTTTTATCAGTATTTCTGCTTATAGCTATATCATTTGCTGCTATTTCGGTTGGAGTTATTTTAAAAAATAAACCAATTCAGGGTAGTTGTGGGGGAATGGCAAACTTAGAAGATGGTGCGTCCTGTCAAATATGCGGACGCACCAACACAGGGGGATGTGAAAACTAATTAGAATTGATTCATCGTATTATCTTCTCCAGATGCTTTAAGCGCAGCCTCACCAGCAAAGTATTCTTTATGATCGTCGCCCATATCTGAGCCAGCCATGTTTTGATGTTTCACGCATGCAATTCCTTGACGAATTTCTTTTCTTTGAACGCCTTTAACATACCCAAGCATACCCATTTCACCAAAATATTTTTTAGCAAGATTGTCTGTAGATAAAGCTGCAGTATGGTATGTTGGCAGGGTAATTAAATGATGAAAAATTCCAGCTTCTCTAGCCGCATCGGCTTGAAAAGTTCTTATTTTTTCATCAGCTTGCATAGCAAGTTCAGTGTTGTCATATTCTTCGTTCATCAAATTTTCTCTTGTATATTCAGATACATCTTCACCATCTTTAGACATTGCATCAAATACTTGTTGTCTAAAGTTAAGAGTCCAATTGAATGAAGGGCTATTGTTGTAAACGAGTTTTGCATTTGGAACTACTTTTTTAATTTCATCCATCATTGCTCCAATTTGACCAATATGAGGCTTTTCAGTTTCAATCCAAATTAAATCTGCGCCGTTTTGTAAACTGGTAATGGAATCAAGTATACAGCGTGCTTCACCTGTTCCTTCTTTAAAACGATATAAGTTACTTGGAAGACGTTTTGGCCGAACAACTTTTCCATTTTGATTAATTAAAACATCTCCATGATCTAACTGAGAGGATTCTAGATCTTCAACATCTAAAAATGAATTATATTGATCTCCTAAATCACCGACTTCATGTGTTATAGCTATTTGTTTAGTCAATCCAGCACCTAATGAGTCAGTTCTTGCTACTATAACTCCATCATCTACTCCAAGCTCTAAAAAAGCGTATCTTACTGCATTAATTTTTGCGAGAAAGTCTGCATGTGGGACAGTTACCTTTCCATCTTGGTGACCACATTGCTTTTCATCTGAAACTTGATTTTCAATTTGAATGCAACATGCTCCAGCTTCAATCATTTGCTTTGCCATTAAATATGTTGCTTCTTCGTTACCAAATCCTGCATCAATATCAGCAATAATTGGAACAATATGTGTCTCAAAATCATCTATTTTCTTTTGAAATAATGGTTTTTTCTCATCACTAGCCTCGTCTAGTTGTCTAAATAAACCTCCAAGCTCCCGTGCATCAGCTTGTCTTAAGAATGTATAAAGTTCTTTTATAAGTGCTGCAACTGAAGTTTTTTCGTGCATAGATTGATCTGGAAGGGGCCCAAATTCAGATCGTAATGCTGCAACCATCCAGCCTGAAAGATAAAGGTATTTCTTATCAGTCGTACCGAAATGTTTTTTGATCGAAATTAATTTTTGTTGGCCAATAAAACCATGCCAGCATCCTAACGATTGAGTGTAAGCTGATGAATCTTTATCGTATTCATCCATATCCTTTCTCATTAATGATGCTGTATATTTAGCAATATCAATTCCTGATTTAAACTGATTTTGCAGTCTCATCCTAGCTGCATACTTTGGACTTATAGAATCCCAGCTTGATTCAGAAAATTTTGGAATTTTATTTAACTTTTCTACTTCAGATGTAAAATTTGTTTTTGACATTATAGCCCCCTATTTATCAATGTAGTGAATTTGAATTTAAATGCTATTAATTGTCAATATTATTAATAAATACTATGTTAATAGTATTTAAAGAGGTTAAATATTGTAGTTTAACTACGAATATTTATTTTTTGCTAGCATTGAGGCAATACCAGTGTAATTATGGGGTGTAAGTTTTCTTAATTTATCTTTTGAAGTTTTGGAGATTTTTAGCGAATCAACAATTTCTAAATATGAATGTTTTTCAAGATTTTGTCCTCTGGTTAAATTTTTAATATCTTCATAGGCATTTTCATAGCCCTCTAATTTCATAACTATCTGTAATGCTTCAGCGAGTACCTGCCAATTGTCTGAAAGCTCTGACGCTGTTTTAATTTTGTTAGGCTGAATTTTATTTAAGCCTTGCATGCAGGAAATAATTCCTAAATAGCTATACCCAAAACCTATCCCAATATTTCGTAAAACAGTTGAATCAGATAGATCTCTTTGCAATCTAGATTTTGATAATTTTTCTGCAAAGAAACCCATCAAAGAGTTTGAAATCCCCATATTTCCTTCAGAATTTTCAAAATCAATTGGGTTCACTTTGTGAGGCATAGTAGAGGATCCAACTTCACCATCCTTAAGTCTTAGTTTAAAAATATCATTGGAGATGTATGCCCAGAAATCTTGATTCATATCAATAAAAATATTATTAATTCTTTGAATGCATTGACAAATTTCCGCTATTCCATCGTGTGGTTCAATTTGTGTTGTTATTGGATTTTGCTCAACCCTATGTGTTGAAATAAACTTTTTAGTCTTTGATGCCCAATTAATGCTTGAATCAGCCAAATATAAAGTATGGTAGTTACCTGTAGCACCACTAAACTTAGCTAAAGGTCTTATTCTTTTTAGTATTTCTTTTTGTCGAATTAGTCTTTGATGAAAGACTTTTATTTCTTTTCCAAGAGTTGATGGGGACGCGGCTTGCCCATGGGTTCTGGCGAGCATGGGTATGGATGACCATAATTTAGATTTTGAATTTAATATTTTAATGAGGGAGTCTAATTTTTTAATATATATATCTTTAGCATCTCTAATTAATACACCGTATGTTAATGAATTAATGTCTTCACTAGTTAATGCAAAATGAACTAAATATTCGTATTTTTTTAAATTGGAATATTTTTTAAATTCTTCTCTAATAAAATATTCAACAGCTTTAACATCATGATTAGTTTTTGACTCAATTTTTTTAATTCTTTTTGCCGATTTTTCATTAAAATTATTTTTGATTGCTAAAAGATTTTTTTTTGCAGCATTAGATAGGGGCGGGAACTTTTTACCACATTGAGTGGTTAAAAAAATTACCCAATCAATCTCAATTTCAAATCGAGTTTTATTTAGATTGGATTCTGAAAAATTCTTTGCTAATTCAACAATTTTTTGATTATAGCGATTATCTAGTGGAGAGATTTGATCTTGATTTTTCATTGAGCTAATTATAGCTAGTCTTTTAAAGCTTTTGCTATTATGCCGCCACCTAAACATTGATTATTTTTATAAAGCACGGCTGATTGTCCTGGTGCTATTGCTCTGATGTTTTCTGAGAACATTACTTTTACTTCATCATCTAAAAAATGCGCAATACATTCTATTGGCTTTCCCCTGTGTCGAACTTGTACCTGACAACTAAGTTTTTTTGGATTTTTAGTTGGATTAATCCACTTCATCTTTTCCATAATTAATCCGCTACTCATTAATAAATTATTAAATTCTCCCTGGCATACATAAATTTCATTAAGTTCAATATTTTTATCGTAAACGTACCATGGCAACTCAGGTTTATTTTTAACACCACCAACATTTAACCCTTGTCTTTGGCCTTGAGTATAAAGAATTGATCCTGGGTGTTCGCCTATAATGTTACCTTCGGAGTCTTTTATATCTCCTTTTTCAAACTTGATAAATCTTTTAAGAAAATCTTTTAGATTTCTTTCTCCAACAAAACAAATTCCAACAGAATCTTTTTTATTATGATTTATAAAGTTATTAATTTCAGCGATTTCTCTTACTTCACTCTTAGTCAGTCCTTCTAATGGAAATAAACATTTAGCAAAATCATTACCACTAACCTCATGAAGAAAATATGTTTGATCTTTATTTAAGTCTTTTGATCTCATTAAAAGAGTGTGATTATCTTTTTGTTCAAGTCTTGCATAGTGGCCAGTTGCTATATGGTCGGCTCCAATTTTAATCGCATAATCTAAAAACGATTTGAACTTTATTTCTCTGTTACACAAAATATCAGGATTTGGTGTTCTTCCTTTTTCATGTTCTGAAAGAAATTCTTTAAATACTCTATCCCAATATTCATCACTAAAATTTGCTTTATGCAATGGAATATTTAATTGATCACAAACTTTAGATGCATCTTTAAAATCTAGCTCTGATGTACAAACTTCCCCAGGTTCATTTTGCCAATTTTGCATAAATAAACCTTGAACGTTATAGCCTTCTTTCTGTAATAAATAAGCTGCAACAGACGAGTCAACACCGCCTGACATGCCCACAACAACTGTTTTATTTATATTTGTCATATTTTATTTATAAACCTTAATTTAAGAGGTTTTTTTAGAGTATAATTCATCCGAATCTTACAATATAAAACCATTTTAAAGAGGATAACATGGCTTACAAACATATTAAGATCCCAAAAGAAGGCTCAAAAATTACATTAAAAGATGGATCGCTTCAAGTCCCTGATAATCCAATTATTCCTTTTATAGAAGGTGATGGAATTGGAATTGATATTACGCCAGCTATGATTGATGTTGTAGATAATGCAGTTGAGACAGCATATAAAGGGGGTAAGAAAATAGCATGGATGGAAGTTTTTTGTGGCGAAAAATCAACTCAGATATATGATGCGGATACATGGTTACCTGATGAAACCATTGAAGCGTTAAAAGAGTATATCGTCAGTATCAAAGGACCACTAACAACTCCTGTTGGAGGCGGAATAAGATCATTGAATGTTTCTTTACGTCAGATTCTCGATCTTTATGTGTGTTTAAGACCAATTAGATATTTTGCAGGAGTTCCAAGCCCAGTAAAAAATCCCTCTCATGTTGACATGGTAATTTTTAGAGAAAATTCTGAAGATATATACGCTGGTGTAGAGTTTGAAGCTGGCTCTAAAGAGTCAGATGCAATGGTAAAAGTTTTACAAGAACAATTTAATGTTACTCAAATTCGTTTTCCTTCTGAGGTTGGCCTTGGTGTTAAACCTATATCCAAGCAGGGGACTGAAAGACTAGTAAAACAAGCCCTTGATTATGCTATTAAAAATGATAGGTCGTCTGTAACACTTGTTCATAAAGGAAATATTATGAAGTTTACTGAAGGAGCATTTAGAGATTGGGGATATGAGTTAAGTATGAATTCATATAATGGAGAGCTGTTAGATGGCGGTCCATGGGTTACAGTCAAGAACCCGAATACTAATAAAAATATTATAGTCAAAGATGTAATTTGTGATGCTTTTCTTCAACAAATACTAACTAGACCAAAAGAGTATGATGTTATAGCAACAATGAACTTGAATGGTGATTATGTCTCAGATGCACTCGCTGCCTGTGTTGGGGGTATTGGCATTGCCCCTGGAGCAAATATTGGAGATGACTCTGCATTATTTGAGGCAACGCATGGTACTGCACCAAAGTATGCTGGTCAGGATAAAGTTAATCCAGGTTCCTTAATTTTGTCAGCTGAAATGATGTTAAGACATATGGGTTGGATTGAAGCAGCCGACCTTATTATTTCATCAATGGAAGCTGCAATTACAGATAAAATGGTTACTTACGATTTTGAGAGACTAATGGATGGCGCAAATTTGGTTTCTTGTTCAGGCTTTGCAAAGGAAATGATCAAAAGAATGTGAGGATTTATATGTCTTCAGAATCTTCCAACGGTTCCAATGGTGCAGGTGATTTAGGAACGCTTGTTTTAGAGGGTAGACCAGAATTAAAGGAACCTCCATTGTATCAAGTTGTTCTTCTGAATGATGACTTTACACCTATGGAATTTGTTGTTTACATTCTCCAATCAATTTTTGGTTATGATCACGAAAGATCAACTCAAATAATGCTTGCAGTTCATACAAAAGGAAAGGGAGTATGTGGTATATTTCCTAAAGAGATTGCTGAAATGAAATCTCACGAAATTAACGAAATGGCAAAAGCTCATGAGCATCCTCTCATAAGTGAAATAGAGCCGTTAACAGATTAATGTTTAGTAAAGAATTAGAACAATCAATAGCAAATTTATTCGATCAGGCTCAAGATCAAAATCTTGAGTACCTTACGATTGAACATCTTCTCTTAATGCTTATCGCTGATTTTGAAGTCCGGCAAGCCCTTGAATCAAATGATGTAAATTTAGCAACTTTAAGGGAAAATCTTGAAGAGCATGTAAGAGATAATACTCCTGTTAAGTCTGATGCAAAAAAGCCTGTTCAACCAACATTAGGTTTTCAAAGGGTTCTTCAAAGAGCTGTTTTTCATGTTCAGTCCTCAGGTAAGGGAGTTGTAAAACCAATTAATTTATTAGTTGCAATTTTTTCTGAAAAGGAATCTCATTCGGTATTTCTTCTTTCAAAACAAGGAATTGGAAGATTAGATATTGTTTCGTATATCTCTCATGGTAAACCAGAGGAAGCATCTCCTAAATCTGAGTCAGCCCCATTAGAGGAGGGCAAGGAGCAGCAGTCCTCCCCTGAAAGCAACGAATTAGAATTTTTAATTGATTTAAATAATTTAGCCGAAACTAATAAAGTTGACCAGTTAGTAGGGCGAACAGATGAAGTGGAACGGATAATACAAATCCTAGCTAGACGAACTAAAAATAATCCATTATTAGTTGGGGAATCTGGTGTTGGTAAAACTGCAATAGCTGAGGGTTTGGCCCATTTAATCAACGCAAAAGATACGCCCGAATTCTTGCATGAATCTAGATTATATTCTTTAGATATAGGAGCGTTAATTGCTGGAACCAAATATAGAGGCGATTTTGAAAAAAGACTTAAATCAGTACTAAACTTTTTGGATAAACAAAACAATCCAATTTTATTTATTGACGAAATTCATACAATTATTGGTGCTGGGTCAGCATCTGGGGGAAGCTTGGATGTCTCAAATCTTTTGAAACCTGCATTAGGTAAAGGAAAACTTCGATGTATTGGTTCAACAACTTTTCAAGAATATAGAGGTGTTTTTAATCAGAATCAGGCCTTATCTAGAAGATTTCAAAAAATCGACGTATTAGAGCCGTCTGTAGATGAGTGTATAAAGATCCTAGATGGTTTAAAAACTAACTATGAGTCTCATCATAATGTTAAATACTCAAATGAATCAATTAATTCAGCTGTTACATTATCTAAACGATTTCTAAATGACAGATTTTTACCAGATAAAGCCATTGATTTAATAGATGAAACAGGTGCTTTATTAAATATATCTAGGTCTAATTCTAAAAAAATTACGGTAAAACAGGTACATATTGAAAAAACTATATCTAAGATTTCTAAGATTCCTGAACAAACAATCTCCAATCAGGAATCAATAAATCTGCAGAAATTAGAATCAGACCTGAAAACCGTTATTTTTGGTCAAGATCAAGCCATTAAAAGTTTAGTTAATGCGATTAAATTGTCGAGAGCAGGGCTTAGAGATGACAATAAAACCATAGGTTCTTTCTTATTTGCCGGCCCAACTGGAGTCGGTAAAACTGAAATCACCACTCAACTAGCCAATATGATGGGTATTGAGCTTGTAAGATTTGACATGTCTGAGTATATGGAAAGACATACCGTATCAAGATTAATTGGGGCACCTCCAGGATATGTTGGTTTTGATCAAGGCGGCCTTTTAACTGAAGCAGTTGTTCAAAATCCTCATTGCGTACTTTTGCTCGATGAAATTGAAAAGGCCCATCCAGATATATTTAATCTACTTCTTCAGATTATGGATTCAGGAGTTTTAACTGATAACAATGGTCGTAAAGCAGATTTTAGAAATGTTATTGTTGTAATGACGACAAATGCTGGTGCTGATTTGCTCGAAAAGAAGAGTATTGGTTTTAGCGATCAATCAAATGAATCTGATGCATTATTGTCACTTAAGAAATTATTTTCACCAGAATTTAGAAATAGATTGGATGAGATTATTCAATTTAACTATCTGCCAATGAAGGTTATCTTGTCCATTGTTGATAAATTTCTTACTAAGCTTCAAGCGCAGCTTGATGCAAGAAATGTTGAATTAATCTATTCTAAAAAAGTTTTAAACTGGATTGCTGAAAATGGATATAACAAAGAAATGGGAGCAAGACCCATGGAAAGGTTTATTACAAACAAAATTAAGAAACCCTTGGTTGATAAGGTGTTATTTGGAGAACTTAGTAGGGGCGGTCAAATCAAAGTTGATTTAGTTGCAAACGAAGTGAAATTTACCGCTAAAAAGAAAACTGCAAAATCTAAGGCCTAACGCCCTCTGAATGTAATCCTGCCTTTTGTTAGATCATAAGGAGTCATTTCAACTTTAACCTTATCTCCAGTTAAGATCCTAATGTAATGCTTTCGCATTTTTCCTGAAATATGAGCTTCAATTATATGATCGTTTTCTAATTTAACTTTAAAAGTAGTATTAGGAAGAGTTTCTATTACCTCTCCTTCAAATTCTAAATTGTCTTCTTTTGCCATATCCCTATTTTACACTAAAATAATTGATTAAAAGGAGAAAATTATGTCAGAGAATATAAGCGTGTATATGGTAGTAAATTTAACGATACATGATAAAGATGAATATCGGATATATGAAAAAGGCTTTTTTTCATTTCTTAAAAAACATAATGGTACCTTTATAACATATGACGATAATCGTCAGATTCTTGAGGGAGTAGAGCCTCTACCAGGAAGAACAATTATATTTTCCTTTCCAACAGAGGAAGATGCTGATAATTGGTGGGCAGATGAGGGATACCAAGAGTTAAGTAAACATAGAAGGGCAGCAACAGAAATCACACTTCAACGTGTGAAGGGATTACCACCAAGGAAATAAAGTGAAAAAATTTATTAGTGTAAATGGTAAAAAAATTGCTTACATAGATAAGGGAATTGGAGATGCTATTGTTTTTATTCACGGAAATCCAACATCTTCATATTTATGGAGAAATATAGCACCTAATTTTAATAAATCATTTAGAGTAATTGTTCCAGATCTAATAGGCATGGGAGACTCAGAAAAGCTTGAAGGCATTGACAATCCTGGATACAGTTTTAACGGTCAATATGGGTATTTGGAAGGATTTTTAAAAAAATTAGATCTTGGAAACAAAATACACCTTGTAATACATGATTGGGGTTGCGGCCTTGGATTAAAGTATTCGAGATTACATTCAGATAGTATTTCTTCAATAACTTTTATGGAAGGAGTTACTGTTCCGTTAACTTGGGATCAATGGCCTGAAGCTGGTACAAAAATTTTTAAACTTTTTAGATCAGATGCAGGTGAAGAATTAATTTTAGATAAAAATTTCTTTGTAGAAAGAATTTTATTTAATGACCCAATTAACCCAATGTCTGAAGAGGCAAAAAAGGAATATTTGAGACCATTTACGCAACAAGGTGAAGATAGACGACCAACATTAACATTTCCAAGAAATATACCTTTTAATGAAGAGCCATTTGATACTCACAATGAGATAAAGATGAATGCAAAATTTCATAAGACCTCGAATATTCCAAAGTTATTTATTAATGCTGAACCAGGCTTCTTGTTGGTTGGTACACAAAGAGATGAAGTAAGAACATGGGAAAACCTTAAGGAAGTTGTAGTGAAAGGCAATCATTTCATTCAAGAAGACTCTCCAGATGACATAACAGCTTATATTAAGGAGTTTATATCAGAATTATAGGTATAAATAATCCTATATAATTTAACATAATATATATTATGCGAAGTAATATAATATTACAGGAATAAAATTGCACCCTAACCTATTGATAACAAAATACAAATGAAAAAAATTCTATATTTAATAATTGGTTTATTCATAGGATTTGTTTTAAGTTATTTATGGCAATTTAGACTATATGAACCAAAAAAAATTATTCATGAGGGAACTATTGAGTCTTCATATGATGCTTTCATAGAATCGCTAGTTCAATCAGGGGAATTTGTTCAATCACATAAATATTATTCTTCAGATAGAGAAAAGGCCCAAGCTTATATTCATATACTAAGCAGTTTGATAAGCACAATAAAACAAGAGGTTATTAACGATCATGACTTCCCCTACTTTAATAATTTAAACACTTTTACAAAAACTGGCATGGATAATGCTGATCAAACATATCATCAAACTTTTTTGGATGGTTCTGGTACATATAGAGTTTGGGGTACACGTGGAGGCTCTAAAACAATATCGTTTACTACATATCTACCTGATACCCTCTCGAAATCTCTATATGTGCTTGATGATCTTAAATATAATCAAGACGGATCTTTTGAGATAATAGTAGGCGGTAAAAATATGGATTTCGATAATTGGATGCCTCTTGAAAATACCTCTACAAGACTTCTAGTTAGACAAACTCTTTCTGATTGGAATAACGAAGTTCCTGGAACAATTCACATTGATAGAATTGATAAAGAAAAAGGTTCATATCCAAAAATTAATACTGATAGTGTTGCAGAGGATCTTATAAATTTAGCTAATGAACTTCTTTCTAATATAACTCGATGGCCTGATTATCATTTAAAAAGAGTTGAGCAAATAATGCCATTAAACTCTATATCTAAGCCAAGGCAGGTTGGTCAAACAGGCGGGCTCTCAGGTAGGTTAATGTCTGTTGGTCACTTTAATTTAAAAAATGATGAAGTTTTAATTATAAAAGTATGGCCAACAGAATCATCTTATCAAGGAATACAGCTAGGTAATCCATGGTGGCAATCTTTGGATTATGCTAATAGGATATCAAGTCTAACTTTAGATCAATCAAAAGTAAGCTCTGATGGGGCTATTTATTATCTTCTTTCAAAGAAAGATCCTGGTTATCACAACTGGTTAGATATAGAAGATTTTAATAGAGGTGTAATATTGATGAGATATGATGGATTGAAAAATGCATCTCTTGATAAAAGTCTCTACCCTTCTGCTCAATTAATAAAATTTAATGATCTTAACAAGTACCTTCCAAGTGATGAAAAAAAGATAATAGAAGGTGAAAGAGAGATTCAAATACAAAAAAGAAGGGAGCATGTTCAAAAAAGATTTAATTATTAACTAAAGTAACCTTATTTTTCTATAGCCTTTTTATCTATTTTAAAAGACTGCGGATTACCATTAATAAAATCAATTATTAGTTGAGCATATTCTGGACCAGCCTCTTCCTGTATAAAATGTCCTGGCCCTTGAATAGAAATTTCTTGAGCTGATGGAATTCTCTTTAACATTTCAACCATTCTTGGATTATTTCTTGTAACAGGATCATTATCACTATTTGCAATTAAAAATGGCTTATTCCATTTCTCAAAAACTTCTCTATAGGCTTTTTCATTTTTTCTTAATTCACTAGGAATTAAATATGGAAAAATTTGTGCTCCAGCTTTATAGGTAGCATTTGGATAAGGTGCCTCATACCCTTCTCTCTCAGCATTATTCACATTACCTAAGGTCTGCATAATCCCACCAACATCAATATTATCAGTGTATCTTGAATATCTTATCCACCCTGTAAAACCATCACCACCTATAAATTCTTCCCACGTAGCTGGTCCTTGAAACCAAATAGATAATTTAAATAATGGATAACTAATAAAGGACATTATCTCTCTAAAAAAACCTCTCCCTGGTGCTATTAAGCTTGTATTAGATGCAATGACTCTTGAAAATCTTTCAGGTTCTTCTGCTATGACTCTGAGACCAACCAAACCACCCCAATCATGAACATGAGCAGTAACATTATTTAGATCTAGCTCTACTATTAATTGAGTCATTTTATCTACATGCATTTGATGAGAATAATCTTTAATCGACACATATTTATCAGACTTCCCAAATCCAACCATATCAGGTGCTATTACTCTGTATCCAGCTCTGGTAAGTATAGGAATCATTTTTCTAAACAAATAGCTCCAAGCTGGTTCTCCGTGAAGCAAATAGATAATTTCACCATCTTTTGGACCTTCATCTAAATAATGAATGCGAGTATTACCAATAATTAAGTAATTTTCTTTAAATGGATAATCTACAATATTGTTAAAACGTTCAACCGGAGTTCTAAGAATCCCTGGTGCAACCATATTAAATCTTTCGTAATTAACATCAACATCTGCATTTCTTAGGTATAGAAATATTCCAGCTGCAAATACTGCTATTATAAATATTATTGATATAAGCTTTTTCATAAAAGATTTAATCTAATTTAGTCTACGATATTTAAAGCGATATGTATTATCATCTTAATAAATAATAATTAAAATATTTATATGAATATCAAAAATTTACTTACGTTTGCAATAGTTTTTTCTACTGTTTTAAATAGTGAAACCTTAAGTGAGCCTACTTCATACTCCAAAGATTTATATGCTGAAAAAATTCTATCAGGCACATATATTGATTCAATCGATCATCCTAATGAATTTTTAGATTTTAATTATGGAGATAGAGTAGCTAATCCATCGCAAATATCTAATGCAGTTTTAAAATGGTCTGAACAGTCAAATAAAATTAAGGTTGTTGAGTATGCAAAATCTCATGAAAACCGACCTCTTTATGCTCTTTTTATTTCATCACCTAAAAATATTAATAATCTTGATCAAATTAAAGAAAATATTTCACAACTATCTGACGCAAGAAAAATAAGTGATCGTGAAGCAATTTCAATTATAGACTCATTACCTGCAATAGCATGGATGGCATATTCTATTCATGGAAATGAAACATCTGGGGCAGATGCTGCTTTAGGAGTCATTTATCATCTTATTGCAAGCAATGATCCTGCTGTTGAGGATTTACTTAACAATATGGTGATTATCATTGATCCTATGATGAATCCTGATGGAAGAGATAGATTTGCAAAGTCGTTGGAACAATACAGAGGCACCGCTCCAAATTATGATGATCAATCGCTATTACATACTGGAGATTGGCCATACGGGAGAACAAATCATTATTACTTTGATTTAAATAGAGACTGGTTCTACTTAACTCAACCTGAAACACAAGGAAGAGTAAAGTTAATTAATAAATGGAGACCTCAGATTCTTGTTGATGGGCATGAGATGGGTGCACAAGACACTTTCATGACAGGGCCTCCAAGAGAGCCTATTAATAAAAACATAGATGAAGATCTCATTAAATGGGGAAATGTATTTGCAAAAGATCAAGCTGAAGCATTCGATAAAAAAAATTGGCGTTTTTATACTGGAGAATGGCATGAGGATCTTTATCCAGGATATTCTTTTTATGTTCAATTTCGTGGCAGTCTTGGGATACTCTATGAACAATCAAGAATGTCAGAGGATGGCGTGAGAAGACCTGAGGGAACGATTCAATCTTATAAAGAATCAGTCCATCATCAATTTGTAAGCACTATCGAAAACCTTAATACTTTAAAAGTTAATACAAAGGCTATGTATAAAGATTATTGGGATGGTCGTAAATACAATATTTCTAAAGATAGCAAATATGCTAATCAAACTTTTGTTGTCTTACCATCTAGAAATCATGGACGCTTAAACTCATTAGTAGATAAATTAAAAGCCCAAGATATAGAGGTATTTAAAAATACTAAAACTTTGCTGGTAGATAAAATAGTAAATCAATTGGGTGATATTGAAGCTAATTATGAAATACCTGAAGGAAGTTTAATTATTCCAAATAGGCAGCCTGAGGCGCCCCTCATAAAGGCAATATTAGAATTTGATGCAGAAATTGATGAATCAGTTCTTATAGAAGAACGACAAGAAAACCTCAGAGACGGTTCTTCTATAATGTATGACACAACTGCATTCAATTTCACAATGATGTATGGTCTGCCAGCTGTAACTGCTCTCGAAAATATTGATAAAAATCTTGTTAATTGGGAGCCCTCCTCTACAAATATTGCGATAAATGATAATGCAATAATATGGGCAGTCGATGGTGATGATGATAGATCAGTTGCATTTGCAGCAAGACTGCTTGAAGAAAATGTTCAAGTACGAATCATTGATAAAGAATCAATACTTTCAGGTCAAAAGTTATCTCGAGGAAGTGTTGCTGTTATTGCTATGGATAACCCAGGCAATGGAAATTTAATTACTCAAATAAAAGAAATATCTGCTGATCTAAATATACCTGTTCAGTCAATAGAATCCGGCTTTGGACCAGAAGGATTGCCTGACTGGGGTGGCAGGCATTTTAGATTATTAAAAAAACCTCAGATTGCCATTTTGGGACATGGTGATTACAACTCTTATGATGTTGGAGTTAGTTGGTGGTCATTAGATCATCATCTTGGAATAAGGCATAGCCTCGTAAATGGTTCTTTTGCTGGATATGCCGACTTGAGACGCTATAACACGCTAATTCTTCCAAGCGGATATCCAGATATGAATACCAACGAATTAGAAAACCTATCAGAATGGATAAGAAATGGCGGTACCCTAATTGCTCATAACAGGTCGACAAGATTTCTATCTTCAAATGATGGTTTAGGAAATGCAAAACAAATACAAAATGTATTTAAAAATATTAATGATTATAAATTTGATCTTTTGAGAGAGTTAATGGCGTTAGATGATCAGATTGATAAAGATACAGTTAATAGTAATGGTGTCGACAATTTAATTGATTATCCATGGGAATTAAGTGAAACAGAAATGTCTCAGGAACAGTTTGAAATGAGAGATAAGTGGCAATCAATTTTTATGCCATCTGGATCATTTGTAGCTGGAAGAACAGATCAAAAACATTGGTTAACTTTTGGTAGTCCAGAGATATTACCCGTTCTGTACTCTAATTATCCTGTCTTAATGACGGGAAGTAACGTGGAAGCTGCGGTCAGAATAGGCGCGCTTATTTCTAATGAAAATGTGGATGAATCAAAACAAATAAATTGGTCTCTCATTCCACCACAAAAAGATATAAAGGTAAGAATGAGTGGTTTAGTTTGGCCAGAAGCTGCACAAAGAATAGCTAATTCAGCCTATGTAACTAGAGAGAAAGTTGGTAAAGGACAAGTAATTTTATTTTCTGGTGAGCCAAACTTCAGAGGTTCGACTAGAGGAACAAATAGAATCTGGCTTAATGCTGTAATATATGGTTCAGGCCTAGGTACAAATCCCTTAGTGAATCCCTAATTTTTTATCAACGTTATGGATTTCTTAAATTATCAACCATTTGATTAACACTATCAGGTGGTTTTTTAAAGAAATAACATACACTAAATGCAACAATAAAGTTGATTATCATTCCTATAAAGCCAAATCCCTCTGGAGAGATTCCTAAAAACCAATTTTCTGAAGAATTTAAATTGATATTAATAAATTTAAAATTAATAATATAAATTGATGTAACAACTAACCCAGCAAGCATTCCAGCTATAGCTCCTTCTTTATTCAACCTTTTATAAAATATACCCATAAATAATGCAGGAAAAATTGTTGCTGCGGCTAAACCAAAAGCAAATGCCACAACTTGAGCAACAAAGCCTGGCGGATATATACCAAAAAGCCCAGCTATAAATATAGCAACTGCAGCAGAACATCGAGCATAAAATAGTTCTTGTTTTTCAGTAATTGATGGCATAAAAGTTTTTTTCAGCAAATCATGTGAAACTGATGCTGAAATCACTAGCAATAACCCTGCTGCAGTTGATAATGCTGCAGCTAAAGCCCCAGCAGCAACCAATGCTATAACCCAGGCTGGTAATTTAGCTATTTCAGGATTGGCTAAAACCATGATATCTCTATCGATATAAACCTCATTTGAATTAGTCATGTCTGATTTATTATCTAAACCTCTCTCTCCAGAAGAACCTTTCTTATTATTAAATTTTGGTTTAACTTCATTTAATGCATTACCAGCTGAGTATTGAATTAAACCATCATCGTTTTTATCTTTCCAAGCTATCAGACCAATATTTTCCCAATTTTTGAACCAACCTGGAGCTTCTTGATAGTTAACCTCTTGAACTGAATCAATAAAATTCATTCTTGCAAAAGCTGAAACAGCTGGAGCTGTTGAATACAAAATAGCTATAAAAATTAATGCGTAACCAGCTGATTTTCTTGCATCACTAACTTTTGGCACAGTAAAGAATCTAACGATGACATGAGGAAGTCCTGCAGTTCCAAACATCAATGCAGCAGTAATACAAAAAATATCAATTTTAGTTTTAGTATTTTCTGTATATGCATTAAATCCGAGTTCACTAGTAACCTTATCTAATTTATCTAATAAATATGTATCGGTGTTAACAAGAGTGTCACCAAAGCCTAACTGCGGAATTGGATTACCAGTCATTAGGATAGAAATAAATATAGCTGGAACTAAATAAGCAAAAATTAAAACACAATACTGAGCAACTTGCGTATAAGTAATGCCCTTCATACCACCAAGCACTGCATAGAAAAAGACTATGCACATTCCAATAATTACACCTAAGTTAATATCAACCTCAAGGAATCTAGAAAAAACAATGCCTACTCCTCTCATTTGACCAGCGACATAGGTAAATGAGATAAATATTAAGCATAAAACAGCAACTAATCTTGCTAAGTTTGAGTAGTATCTTGTTCCAATAAAATCAGGAACTGTGTACTGACCAAACTTTCTTAAGTATGGAGCAAGCAATAGTGCTAATAGAACGTATCCACCAGTCCAGCCCATTAGATATACAGATCCATCTTTACCTAGAAACGCTATAAGACCTGCCATTGAAATAAAAGAGGCTGCTGACATCCAGTCTGCAGCCGTTGCCATACCATTAGCAATAGGATGAACACCCTTCCCTGCTATGTAAAAATCATTAGTTGAAGATGCGCGGGACCATATAGCTATTCCAATATACAAAGCGAAAGAAAAACCAACAAAAATATAAGTAAGTAGCTGCGCATCCATTTGAGTTAGTTATCTTTACCAGACTTATCTTTATATTTTTTATCTAATTTATTCATCAGATGAATGTATATAAAAATTAATAAAACAAAAAAATAAATGCTCCCTTGTTGAGCAAACCAAAACCCAAGCTTAAAACCACCTATTTGAAATTGATCTAAAAAATCAGACCATATAATTCCAAAACCAAATGAAACAAGGAACCAGATACCAAGTAAGATAGAAACAATTTTAAGGTTAGATCGCCAGTAATTTTTTTGCATAAATCTACTTTATATAAATTGATAATTTAAGTATGTAATTACTACACTGAATACGAAAGAACTATTCAACTGAACTTCGAATGATATTTAAATCTTTAGTCAAGACACTGCCAATAGCTGTATGAGATAGATTTTCTCTTGTTATACCAATTACATCAGCGACTTTTTCAGCAGCATAAATACCAGTACAGTGTCCACCCATAAATTTTGTCATTCCATTATCTTTAAGCCAATTAGCAGTTTTATCTATCACTTTGTCTGTAGCTTTAAACAGATGAAACCCTCCTATGGCTCCAAATACAGGAACGTTTTGAATTGATTGGAGTTTTTTTGCAGTATTAATAATTCCAGAATGCCCACAACCGGACATCATTATCCATCCATTATCAGTTAACATACCTGCAGACTGATCATCAACTATTATATCTGGAATAAATTCATTTGATTTAATATCTTTTACCACCAACCCTTCTGGGCCATTATATGTTTCTACAGTTCTCTCAACTGTTCCGGTCGCAAAAATATTTTTTGAAACCTCGTAATGATTATCAAGAATTACAAAATTAATGCCTAAATTTTCAGCATCTTTTTTCCATTTCATAGAATCTGCATAATTTCCAGGACCAACCTTAGATCCATCAGAAGCAAATCTTTGATTAAAAAAACCTCTTGCAACATAAACTTTAGTAAAAGCTTTATTATTAATTTCCTTATATGTTTTTCTTAATTTTAGAAGTCCCCCTGTATGATCACTGTGGAAATGACTTAAAATAACTTTCTCAACTTTTGATAAATCTTTTCCAAGTATTTCAGCATTATGTAAAACAGTATCTTCATGAAATCCTGTATCAAAAAGCACAGATTCTTTATCGCTTTCATATAGCGCTGAGAAGCTCCATTCTCCAAATCCACCATAATTAGATATGTTTGTAGCTAACACTGTTACTTCATAAGATGCATTTAAATTTATACAAAACAATGCAAAGAAAAGACTTATTTGCCTCATGAAGTTATAAGGTTGAAGGACCAATAGCAACCGGTCTAATCGATGATGCAGAACTTCCTTTAACCATTAAAGGTAATATCATCACACAAGACAAATCCACCTCATCATCTGATAATTTTTTAAGGTTAAAATTTTCAAGCGTATGAATGCCAGCCTGAGTTAAAAAATAATGATGTACAGGAAATGCCATATTTGCAGGGGTTCCTTCTGGAGGAGGTATTGGATTATTTGGATCAGATAAAGCATCTACAAAAGGAGTATCTAAACCAACAGCAACAACTTTTTTTGATGCAAGATATTCAGCCAATGAGTATGAAATTCCTGGAGCCATTGAATAATATAGTTTTAGTTCATCTGGATCCTGATAGTTATCACTCCAGCCAGTATAAATCAATACAACATCTCCTGGTAATATACCTCTAGATTTAAGACTTGAAGATTCAATTGATTTTTTAATATCTTTAATAGAAACATGTTCGCCAGCTGACATGGACTCTCCATCATAAGCATATTTTTTAACATTAATTAATATTGCAGTTGTAATAATAGGTGGAACAGTTTCCATGCCAAGTTTTAGTAATGGCGATTCATTTGATGGCTTAACCTCATTACCTTTTAAACCACCAAAAAAGGTTACTTTTGATATGTCTAATTCACTTTTCCCATCCCAAGGTTCGTCTAAATGACCAAAATGCCCCAATGCATCCATCTGCGTGCCTTGATTCCCATCATTAACATTTTCATTCAATACATCCATAGTAAAAATTTGAACAGTGTTGGGCATTGCAGATGCTGGTAAGAATTTCGGTTCATACTCTCCTGCAAATGGTGATAAAGGCATAGATTTAGTCCTTAAGTACGATAGTTCGTAACTATTTGATTTAGGATTAGATATTAAATCTGAGCATCTTGACCAAGTTTCGGGACCTAAGATATTTGTCATTCCTCTTTGTGATGATAAGTCTGATGAACATAGACTTGCTGAGTATAGAAAGATTATAAATAAATAAGATTTGGACATGATTAATAGATTATGGATGATTGAAGTTCAACATCTGATAGCTGCCAGATCTCTCGATGTTTTGTTAATGCTTCATTAGATAGTTCATTATTACCAATAGCTTTATAGGCTTTGTAGAGCCCATAATATGACCAACCATTCCGCGGGTAGTCTTTTAAATCTTGATTAAAGACATTTATTGCTTCTTCAAAATCTTTGTTTAGTAATAAAGCATGACCTAATGACTGCCTGCTTGGGTAGTACCAAAATTCAGGCTCTCTATATGGCAGAGCGTCTTGCGTTTCTACAGCCATCTGAAAATGCATTATTGATGCATCTATATTCAGATTAGCTAATTCAATTTGACCCATCGCAAGATGATTTGCAATTTCTAGTAACTTATCCGATGGTTGTCCAGCTTTTATGATAACTTTAATCTCAGGAGCATCTTTTAATGGCAAGATTTTTTCTTGTTCTATAATAGCTTGCTCAATATTACCAGTTGATGCGAAAGCAATACTTTGGGCATAGTGATATAAACCTAAAGAAAATTTGAATTCATCTATCGGTTTCTCATATGCCAAAATTTCATCCCACTTAGCAAATCTTACATACGAAAGTAGTGGGATAGTATGAAAGAATTCTAAAAATGGAATTTGTTTAATTTGCTCTACACGAACATATTTAGAAACCTTCAATGCTGATTCTATCGATAGCTCACTTCGACCTTCCATGGTAGATGCAGCCCACAAAAAATGAACATTATGAGGATAATACAAGGCAGGATAGAAACCTTGAGCATTACATTGAGCTATGTAATCCTCATCAACTTTTGCAGCTTCAATATTTACAAGTGATGCATCATGATATCTTCCAATGCGCCAATAAATGTGAGCAGGCATATGAACAAGATGCCCTGCCCCAGGAACAATTTTTCCTAGCCGATCAGCAGGGCCTTCAGCTCTACCTGGATCTGAGGAAGCCTCCACCGCATGAATATATAAGTGTATAGCGAGAGGATGATTTGGGTTTTTTGCTAGTACACTCTCAAGGCTATCAATAACTTTAATCGTATCGGGTTTTGGATCACCATCTTCAGCCCAGTAATTCCAGGGCATTGTATTCATCAAAGCTTCAGCAAACAATGATGCTGCATCGTTATCATCTGGAAAGTTTTTTGATAATTTTTCCATTGCATTTGCATATGCTATATCCAAAGGATATCGATTCGATGCTGGATTTCCGTCATATCTAGATGATAAAGCTGATATGTATGCCTGCTCTTTTACAGAAACTGTTTCGGATAGTGCAATAGCTTTATTAATTGCCTTAAATGCTGCAATTCTGTTTTCAGGAGCCATGATAACTTTTCCATCACTATTTACATTGATATTTGGACCCAATGCTAATGCCTCACCCCAATAGCACATCGCGCAATTTGGGTCTAGGTTCTGTGCTGCTTTGAAGCTTCTTATAGATTCAGCATGATTAAATGCAAAAGCCATAATCATTCCTTGATCAAAATATTTTTGAACACCTTCAACAGATGTTGTAATTGGATGAGAATGATCACCAAGACCATTAATCAACGGGGCTCCTGCTTTTTTTATAAGATTAATGTTTCCATCATTAGAGCAAGCTGTAATTATTAAAAATAAAATTAGTGCTTTTAATTGATTAGTGTTTACCATAAAGAATTCCTGAGTTTCAATTTAGCATACAAATTTTTTTATAAAGTTACTAGGTAAAAAATCTGTCTATGTTTTTAGTTTAGTGTAATATTTAAACATACCTCAATAATGAGGTGTCATATTTAGGAGAAATATATGGAATCTGAAATTTGGATGTCTTTCCAAACCTCTAGAGGAGCAAATGCAACATTATTTTTATGTGTCATTATTGCATCTTGGGTAGCTGCAAGATTCACTAGTGTAATGATTGATAAAGGAATTAATATTGTTGGAAAAATACTTGGTAGTGTATTTTCGTTATCAGTTTTTGCTATAAGTTGGACCTTACTTACTAACATTGGAAATCAATGGATTATTCACGCAAATGCATTGGCGTCTCTTGGAGAAGAATCAAGCCCAATAGCTCAAGCATTCGTTGAAGAATATGGTGGCGATTTAATGACAATGCCTAATCCTGTTGGAATGGCTTTCTTAATATCGGTATTTTTAATTGCATTCTTGCCTTTATGGATGAATCCTAACGATTAGTAAATTTAATTATCAAAAAAAGCCTGCTTAGCAGGCTTTTTTTTATCTTTAGGTTATGTCTAAAAGTATGTATTATTTGTACATATATTTTAATTAAAAAATATATTATTTCGGAGAAAAAAAATGACAGAATTAGATTTATGGAATCATCTTTGGATGGCTGCGGGTGGTCAAGGAGCATGGTTTTTTGGCCTTGGATTTCTTTCATGGGTTGGAATGAGAGCTGGACAAAATATTTATAATAATCCTGACACGCCCCTTTTAATGAAAATAGCTGGAACTGTTTTTTGTTTATTTGTTGCAAATGGATGGATGTATAACTTTGCATTTTCTGAATGGAATGCAAATGGTGTTGCTAATGCAATGGTTTCAATTCAGACCGAAGGAGCAGTTTTGTCATCCTATGCAACAGAATTAATAAGTGCCACAGATCCTGGAGCTGGTTTTAGTCTTATGCCAGATGTCATACAGGGATTATTTATTCTTTCAGTGCTAATCATGTCTGTAGGACCTATGTGGGTTAAAAAATAAGTGTAAATTACTAAATTAAAAGCCTGCATTTGCAGGCTTTTTTACAATTTTAAAATCTTTATTAAGCTTGACGTATCAAGCTTGCCAAAATCATTACGAGAGAGCTTTTGATAATTTCTTAGCACAGCTTTTGATGTGTTTAAATTCAAGTCATTTAAATTTGCTTGTTTAAGTGCTATTCGAAGATCTTTAATCATTAAATCTACAGCAAAGCCAAAATCAAAACTATCATTAACCATGGTTTTAAATCGATTATCCATCTGCCATGACTGAGCAGCACCACCAGAGATTGCATCAAAAACTTTATTCATATTTAGATTTGACGATTTGCCGAGAGTGATAGCTTCAGCTAAACCTTGAAGTAAACCTGCAATACATAGTTGATTAACCATTTTTGTTAGTTGACCATGACCGCTAGGCCCAATCTTGGTAATAGAGCTTGAATAAGAATCCATTATTTTTTTTATTAAATTGCTCTTACTGCTTGGACCTCCATACATTATTGAAAGAGTGCCATTTATTGCCCCCATCTCTCCCCCACTTACTGGCGCATCAAAAAATGAAAGGTTTTTTGAAATAAATTTATTATTAAGTGCAACCTCATTAATAAGCTCTAGCGATGTAGTGGAATGATCTAAAATGAAACCTCTTGATTTAATCAACTGAATAAAATTTTGCTTAAACAAAATATTAAGAATTGCTGCATCATCCTTCAGACATAAAATAAGACCATTGAATTTAATTTCCGAAAACTTATCTTTTATAAATTCTTGCCCTTTAAAATTAGATAACCATTTTTTTGAGGCATGTTTCGATCTATTAAAAATAAATAAATCTATGTCTTTCTGCTTTGACAGATGCCCAGCCATCGAGTAACCCATAGTACCTAATCCAATAAATAAGTATTTTGGTTTTGATATAGACATTATAAAATTATTTTATCTTATTTCATAAAATAAAAATTAATTTAATGTTTTGTTGTTTTAACATGCTAAAACATATAGAATCTGCTCATGAAATTATCGACAGCATTAAAAAAGTTAAATTCTGATAAAGATATAGAAAATTTCTTGAAAGATTTATGTACGCCTGCAGAAATCGAAGCCATGCAAGAAAGATGGGAAGTTGCTCAGCTTTTATATAAGGGTAATTCAACTTATAGAGATATTGCATCAAAGCTTAATACCTCAACTGCCACAGTCACCAGAGTTGCTAGATTTTTATTTAAAGAATCTAACAAAGGATATTTGAGTCTATTAAAGAAGGATTGATAAATGACAAAAAAAATTACCATTGCAATTCAACGAAAAGGCAGGCTATTTGATAGTAGTAAGAATTTATTAATTAAATCTGGAATAAATTTTTCTACTAGTGGAGATAAATTATTAGCTCGATCCTCAAATATGAATATAGATATATTGTTAGTAAGAGATGACGATATACCCTCTCTAGTATCTAAGGGAGTAGCTGATCTAGGGATTATTGGTCAGAATGTATTGGCTGAACAAGTCGCTACAAACAAAAAAATTACAGCTAAATCAGTATTAAATCTAGGATTTTCTAAATGCAGGCTAGCATTTGCTAAACCAATGAATTCTGGGATCAGATCATTAAAGAATAAAATTATTGCTACCTCTTATCCAGGTTTGGTGAAGAAATTCTTGAAGGCTAAAAATATTAATGCTGAAGTAATTAAAATTAATGGTTCTGTTGAACTTACTCCATATATAGGAATTGCTGATTGCATTTGCGACCTTGTTTCATCTGGGGCAACACTTGAAGCAAATAATTTAATTGAATTTAAAACTCTAATGGATTCAGAAGCAGTTCTTATCGCATCTAGCTCGTACAAAAAGATAAAAGATAAAAGTATTCTTGATTTAATTAAAAGATTTGAGGGTGTAATTAATGCTGCAGAAAGCAAATATGTAATGCTAAATGCGGAAACAAAATCAATCGATAAAATATGTAAATTACTTCCAGGCGCAGACTCACCAACTATTATTCCATTACAACAGCAAGATAAGGTTGCAATTCATGCGCTTTGCAGTGAGCCTGTTTTTTGGGAGACGATGGAAAAACTCAAATCAAATGGCGCATCTTCAATCTTAGTTATGCCTGTCGAAAAAATTCTCAATTAAATGAAGCTAATTAATCGATCAAAATCTAATTCTTCCATTAACTGGCAATCAAGTGTTAATGATATACAGGAAGTTGAAAATACTGTACTGAGATATAAAGAATTAGTTTTAAAAAATGGAACCAAAGCCTTTAATTACATAAATGAAGAATTAAATCTTCCTAAAATTTCATCATTTAAAGTACGAACATCGGAGATTAATAGTGCAGAGAATTCAATTTCAGATGATTTAAAACAAGCAATATTAAATTCTGCTAATAACATCAAAATAGTTTGTGAAAATGAAAAAAAGAGTTTAGTTTCGTCTTCTATAGAAACTACTAAAGGAATATCCATTTGGAAAGAATTTAGACCAATTGAATCTGTCGGAATTTATGTTCCAGGAGGAACAGCTCCATTAATTTCATCATTCTTAATGCAACTAATTCCAGCTTCCATTGCTGGGTGTAAAAATATAATAGTTTGCACTCCCCCATCTTCATCAGGATCAATAGCTCCAGAAATATTATGGATAGCGAAAATATTTGGCATTTCTTCTATTTATAAGGTTGGTGGTTCTCAAGCTATATTTGCAATGGCATATGGAACAACAGTCATACCAAAAGTAGATAAGATATTTGGGCCTGGAAATGCCTATGTAAACGCAGCAAAAAAATTGTGTTCTGAGGATGTGGCTATTGATTTACCTGCTGGACCAAGCGAGGTCATGGTTGTATCAAACGATATTTCTAAGGTTAATCTGATTGCAGCAGATGTCCTTTCTCAACTTGAACATGATTCAGCGGCTAGAGCTTTTGTTCTCTCAAAAAATCTAACCTTATTAAACAATGTAAAAAAAGAAGTTAAAAAGCAGCTTACCTCACTATCAAGGCAGAATATTCTTAAAGAAAGTTTATCCAACTTAATGCTTATTAAATTTAAGTCATTCAATGACTGTATCAATTTAATAAACGAATGTGCTCCTGAACATTTAATTTTATTAGATGATGATTATGCTCTTCCGTTAGCAAAAATTAATAATGCTGGATCTATTTTTTGTGGTTCCTTGAGTCCCGAATCATTTGGTGATTATTCCTCTGGAACAAATCACGTTCTACCAACTAATGGCATGGCAAAAGTTTTTTCTGGTTTAGGAATTAGAGACTTTGGTAAACAGATAAGTGTTCAAACTGCTTCGTCTGAAGGATTTTTAAATATTAAAGATACCGTAATTTCTATGGCAAATGCTGAAAATCTTGATGCTCATGCAAAAGCTGTAAAAATTCGAGAGAATCTTGCAAACCAAAAATCTCGTTCAAGAATATCTACAGAAATAAGAAAAACAAATGAGACATCCATATACATAAATCTAAACTTGGATGGGACGGGAAAATATAACATTAATACTGGCATTGATTATCTCGATCATTTACTCGAGCAATTCTCTAAACATGGCTCTATAGATCTGAATATCACTTGTCTTGGAGATCTTGAAATAGATGAACATCATTCAATTGAAGACGTTGCTATTACTTTGGGATCAGCAATAAATAAAGCTCTTGAAGATAGAAATGGAATTTCTAGATATGCATCCAATGAAACTTTGGTTATGGATGAAGTGAAATGTAATGTCAGTATAGATTTATGTACCAGAAGGTTTCTTAAGTTTAAGTGCTCTGAATTAAGGGAGATGGTTGGAGATTTTCCAACCGAAATGTTTGAACATTTTTTTGTCTCACTCATAAATGCTGCTGCCTTTACATGTCATATAGAAACTGATGGAAAAAACTCTCATCACCTACTTGAAGCAACTTTTAAAACATTTGCTAGATGCCTTAGATCTGCAATTGTTGTTGAATCAAATGAGGTTGTATCAACTAAAGGGTTAATATGACTGTTGCAATTATTGATAGCGGAGGTTCGAATCTCCGCTCTGTAGCCAAATCAATTGATAGATTGAATAAATCGTATGTTATCACTGATATTGCGGATGAAATTATGAAAGCTTCATTTGTAATTCTTCCCGGTGTTGGATCTGCTAAAAATGTTATGAGTGAACTCAAAAAAAAGAATCTAGTTGATGTTATAAATAATTTAAAGCAACCAGTATTAGGTATATGTATAGGAATGCAGATTTTATTCGAATATTCTGCAGAAGGTAATACAAAGTGTTTAGGATTGATCGAAGGAGACATTCAAAAATTTGATAAATCAACAGATTTAAAGGTTCCTCAAATGGGATGGAATAAAGTAACGTTTTCAGATCAAAAGCTAAAAAAATTTAATAACTATTATTATTTTGCAAATAGTTATTATTCCGCCACCCAAAAACATACAACTGCAACATCAGAGTATGGAGATATATTTACTTCAGTTGTAGAAAAAAATAATTTCTTAGGATGCCAATTTCATCCTGAAAAGTCATCAGAAGCTGGTGAATATTTTTTGCAATATTTTTTTCAAAAATCATGAAGATTTTTCCAGCAATTGATTTAAAGAACGGATCTTGTGTACGTCTACTAAAGGGAGATTTCAATAATATGACTGAGTACAATAAAGATCCGATTGATCAAGCAAAATTTTTCTTAAAAAATAATTTTAATTATCTTCATGTGGTTGATCTTGATGGAGCTCAAACAGGTAATCAGTCAAATATTTCTGTTATCAAAGAATTAGTAAAAATTCCTAATCTTAGGATACAAGTTGGAGGTGGCATAAGAACAATCGATGATGCTCTAAAGATAATAGATATGGGAATCTCAAGAATCATTATCGGAACATCAATATTTGCAAAAGGTTTTTTAGAGGAAATTAAAAAAAAATTTAATCCGGAACAAATTATTTTAGCAATAGACTTCATGGAGACTGAAGGAATTCCATATATTTATACTCATGGATGGCAAGATAATAGCCATATCAATTTATTTGACTTTATATCTGATAATTCTCACTTTAAAAACTTTCTTGCTACTGATATTTCTCTAGACGGAGTCATGCAGGGCCCAAGCTTCAGAACATATAAGAAAATTTTAGCAAAGAATCCTTCAATTAATTTAATAGCATCTGGCGGTATCACTTCAATTAATGATTTATCTGAATTAAAACGCATCAAAATTAAGGAATCCATAGTTGGTAAAGCTATCTATGAAAAACAAATAACTTTGTCTGAGTTGAATAGTGATTACTAGAAGAGTAATACCATGCTTAGATGTAAGAGATGGCAAGGTCGTTAAAGGAGTTCAGTTCAAAAATCATAAAATTGTCGGCTCTATAGTTGATTTAGCAAGAAAATATTCAACAGAAGGTGCTGACGAACTAGTATTTTATGATATTAGTGCGAGCACAGTTGGAGCGACAGTGAAGAAAGAATGGGTTTCAAAAATTTCTGATGTAATCAATATTCCTTTTTGTGTTGCTGGAGGAATTAAATCAATTGATGATGCAAGATCAATTCTAAATTTAGGTGCAGATAAAATATCAATTAATACCCCTGCCCTAGAAAATCCAAAATTGATAAATCAACTTAGTAACGAATTTGGATCCCAGTGTGTAGTTATAGGTATGGATATAAAAACTGTTGATAATAAAGACTATCTTTTTGCTAAGACTGGAAACGAAACTACCGCTCATTCAACAGGCATTAATGCAATGGAATGGATTAAGGAGGTTCAAGACCTTGGCGCTGGAGAAGTTGTAATAAATTCAATGAATAAAGACGGGATGAGAAATGGATATGACATTAAGTTGCTTAAAAAACTTAGCAGTGTTTGTAATTTACCGATGATTGCATCAGGAGGTGCTGGTTGCAAAGAGGATTTTATTAATGTGTTCAAAGGAACAAATGTAGATGGTGCATTAGCAGCAAGCATATTTCATAGTGGTGAATATTCAATTTCTCAAATCAAATCTTCTTTAGTAGAAAAAAAAATTAATATAAGGATCTAAATATGATTAAACTCGACTGGAAAAAGGTAAACGGTCTTATCCCTGCAATTATCCAAGATCACCAATCACTTCAGGTTTTAATGCTTGGATATATGAATGAAGAAGCGTTAAAAATTAGTCAATCCTCAGGATTGGCAACATTTTTCAGTAGAACAAGGCAATGTATTTGGACAAAAGGAGAAACCTCAGGGAACAAATTAGCAATCAAGAAAATTTTTCATGACTGCGATAATGATACGCTCTTAATTCTTGCAGAAAATAAGGGACCAACATGCCATCTTGGAAGGAATTCTTGTTTTCTTGATGCTCCATCATCAATAAACCTAATTAAAAATCTTGAGCAAACCATAGATCATCGAATTGAAGAAGCAGATATGTCATCTTACACATATCAGCTATATAAGGATGGAATTAAAGAAATAGCCAAAAAAGTTACGGAAGAAGCAGGTGAAGTATCAATTGCTGCGGTAACAAAAGATGGAAGAGTTATCAGCGAATCTGCTGATTTAATGTATCACTTGTTAGTCATGCTTAGAGCGCAAAATCTCAAATTTAGTGATGTGCTAGATGAGCTTGAGCTAAGATCTAAGTAATATTACTTTTCGACTATGTAATTATCTACTTGCTCTCTCATTTCTTTTCTTAATATAAACATGGCAAATAAATTTGGAATTGTAACAAGTGCAACAACTACATAAGCTATATTCCATATAACAGTTGTATCAATAATTGCAGCAGCTATAAAACAAATAACATAAAGAATTCGATACCATGGAACAGCAGATTCTCCAAAAATATATGCTGTTGACCTATCACCATAGTAGGACCACGCTATAGCTGTTGAAAATGCAAATAAAAGCAGTCCTATAGCTACTATATATTCTCCATATAGCCCCAAAATACCTGAGCCAAAGGCTTTAGAGGTAAGTTCTGCAGAATGAATCAGAGATTTTCCTTTAACCTGAATTGAATTATCAGAAATTACACCATCATTAATTTTAATAGTTCCATCATATAAAATATTTTGTTTATAAAATCTAACATCTTCAGCAATAGAATTGTTGTGAAAAATTGTTATTCCATCTTGTTCTAATTCACCACTAATGATGTTTAAATCTCCAGAGAAATTTTCTACGGCCGAAGTATTATTTGTAAACTTTCTTGCATCAAGAATATATTTACCAAGCTCTTCAACATCATTCACATTGGACTCATTGTATTCACCAACAAAAATTGCCATGGATGATCTTTCAAATGTATTTTCATATTTTTGAGTCCAAGCTCCACTAGATAAGATAACAAGAGCTGTTACGCTGCAGACTACAATAGTATCTATGAATGGTTCTAGAATTGAGACCATTCCTTGCTCTATAGAGTGCTCAGTTTTAGCAGAAGCATGGGCTATAGGCGAAGAACCTTGTCCAGCTTCATTTGAATAGAGTCCTCTTGCAACGCCAAGCTTTAAACTCATAGCAAAACTAGCACCGAGAAAACCGCCAACTGCTGCTGATCCTGAGAAGACTTGTGAGAATATAGAGTTAAATGAAGGGATAATATTATGATAATTTTCTATTACAACAACTAAAGCTCCTCCAAAATAGATTATTGCCATTACTGGAACTAATC
>CABXUO010000009.1 GCA_902515455.1 uncultured SAR86 cluster bacterium | reverse complement strand
AATTTGCTTGTGAATGTTAATTTTCCTGATATTTCACCCTCTAAATTAAATGGAACAAAGCTTACCGTCATAGGCAAAAGGGGTACTCCCGAAACTCCTGATTTTATAAGATCTAATAATTCTTCAAAATTTTATAGTTTTGGTCCGTCAGGCAAGCTTCTTCCAGATCAGGTAGATACAGATATCCAAGCGATTGAAGATAATTACATCTCTATATCAATTTTGGATTATAACCTTAGCATTGATGCTAGTAACTGGAATTATTATAAAGAGGTTTTTGATTGTGAGTAATTCAGGTTTCACTTTCACAAGAGTGAAAGACCAAATGATTAAAGAATTACTTGATATGGGAATAAAAGATTTTCGAGTTCTTGACTCGTTAAGCCAGGTTCCAAGACATATTTTTTTGGATCAAGCTTTATGGAGTCGAGCTTATGAAAACAGAGCATTAACAATAGGTTATAAACAGACAATTTCTCAACCTTATATTGTTGCTCGAATGACCGAACACTTACTTGCCCACACAACTCGAAGGGGTAAAGTTTTAAATAAAGTTCTTGAAATTGGTTCAGGATGTGGGTATCAGTCTGCTGTTTTGTCTCATTTTGCCAATGAGGTGATTGCTATTGAGAGAATCAAGCCATTGGTTACAAAGTCCAGAGAGAATCTTAGAGAACTAAAAATAAGAAACGTCATGGTAAGGCATGCTGATGGCTTTGATGGCTGGAAGGATGACAATACATTTGATGGAATAATATGTGCAGCTGCTCCAAGAGAATATCCAGAAGAGTTAATTGAGTTACTTGAGATAGGAGGTAAATTAGTCATTCCAGCTGGTATAGAGGGCCAACAAAGACTTTACGTAATTACAAGAAAAAGTGAAACAGAGCATGAAGAATCTATTCATGAAGAGGTTGCTTTTGTTCCAATGCTTCCCGGCATATCCAATGGAGAAATATAAGTGAATGATCAAGTAAAATATTCTCTAGCTGGGTTTTGCATGGGAGTTGCTGAATTAATACCAGGGATTTCGGGCTCAACTGTTGCTGTAATTTTTAAAATTTATCCAAATCTCATGTCAATCTTAAGTCAACTTCGGCCAAAGAATTTTTCTTTAAATCTTTCTATAATTTCTCAGAAATTCCAACTTCGTGTCTCGCTTCCACTTATATTTTCAATGATTGCAGCAATTATTTTATGCTCGAATTTAATTTCAATAATGATAAATAATTATGAGGAGCTATTTCTATCTTTATTGGGTTGGCTCATGATGTTTTTATCAATTTATGTGGCAGATTTTTTTAAAGCTTTATTAAAAAGATTAAATTTACTTATTTTTTTAATTTTAGGTATTTTTATTGGATATATTTTGCAAGAACTAAATATTAGCTCACAAGGAGTAACGCCCCTATATTTATTTATTAGCGGATTAATTGCATTTTCATTTTTTTTAATCCCAGGAATTTCTGGAAGTGCTATCTTGGTTGTTTTAGGAGTTTATAGCCCTGTAATTCAAGCCATAGCAAATTTCAATCTGTTATTTTTATTCCCATTTGCATTGGGCTGCTTAATTTCTCTTTTAATTCTTCCTAAGATAATTGTCTCGCTTTATGCAAAATATGAACAAAGCTTGATGTATATTTTTTCTGGTCTAATATTTTCTTCGGGCTACTTTTTACTGTGATTAAAAATTTTAAGAATTACCTAATATTTTTTGTTTTATTTACTGCTAGCTGCTCATCACTGAATAGTTTTAAAGAAGCTTATCAAAAATTTTTACCGAATCCTCAAACTTCATTTTACATTGTCCAATCTGGCGATTCCCTTTGGTCAATTGCATTAAAATTTAATATTGATCAAAAAGCTTTAATTGCTAGAAATAATCTTAGTAAACCGTATGTAATTTATCCAAAGCAAAAATTAATAATAGAAGGAGTTGAGAATTTAGATTTTTATGTTGAAAGAGATTCTTCACTGCAATGGCATCATCCTCTTAATGAAGATTTTCAACCCTCAAATATAAATGATGGATGGATGATGTTTAAGCTACCTAGAGGGACCCCAATTTTTTCTATTGATAGTGGCAAAGTAGAGGTTGCGGGTCCAGATATACCTGGCTATGGAAACCTAGTAATGATTTCTCACTCGAATAGTTATTTAAGTCTGTATGCTCACTGCGACGAAATATTCGTTGAACAGGGTGATGAAGTTGAAAGAGGGGCAATGGTTGCTAAACTAGGAAGTACGGAATCTCCATTTCCTTTACTAAAGTTTCAGCTACGCAAGAATGGTAAACCTATTCAATCAGAAAAAATAAATTTTATTTTCTAGTCAGATTCTTTTTGTGTCTTGTCAAAGTTACAAGTCATTTGTGCAACAACTTCACCTTCAACCTTTAAAGATAGTGGAACGGCCCTTCCTTGCATGGTTCCGGCGACAACACATTTTTCTATGCTTTCCTGCACGATGGCTCTGACAGTTTCTGTCAGCTCTTTAACAGTAAGATCTGCAACCTTTCTATCATCTTGATCTGAATAGGCAAAGAGAGTTTGAGTAAAAAATATTAATATAAGGATGATTTTCATAAATTTTAATTACCTGACCCCGACGTAAAAATCGGGGTTAGGATATTACAGCTTAATTAAATTTGTATGTTAAATTTAATTGAAAGTTATTAGAAGGGAAATCAATTTGATTTGTGAAATCATCAAAATGATTGTCATTAAAATCATAATTGTTTTCTGATCCCAAGGAAATTCTAAAATTACTTTCTTTGTATCTTCTTACAAATGCAGATTCAGTTTCATCTTCTTCTGTATCTCTATTCATAAAATAGACAAGTGCTCCAACGGCAAGAAGTGCTGCTGCACCGCCGCCACCACCGCCGCCGTAGCCGCCGCCACCGCCGCCGCCACTGCTTCCACTTGAACTATCACCAGAGCCGCCATGATATGAGGCATAAGTTAATGGTGAAGCAAGAAGACATACAATTAATGCTAAGTTTTTCATAAAATTCTCCATTGCGAAGGGTTAAATTATGTTGGGCGTCTAAAATATGTAAAATTTAATTGTGTCCAAATAAATCAAGAAAATAGCAAGGCAACACCTATAGGTATTTTTTGGCGACTATTTTTTATTTTTCAAGTAAAAAATTGAATTATCTTTCTAAAAGATGTTTTTTATCTTTTATCTCTCCATACTCTTCTGCTTCTGGTAGCTGATCTTTTTCCTCTGTAATGTTTGGCCATATTTCTGAGAGCTCAGCATTAATTTCAATAAAATCAATTTGATCATCTGGCAGCTCATCCTCTGAAAAAATTGCTTCTACTGGGCACTCAGGCTCACATAAAGCACAATCAATACATTCCTCAGGATGAATAACTAAAAAGTTTGGTCCCTCATAAAAACAGTCCACAGGACATACTTCCACACAATCCGTATGCTTACATTTTATACATGCTTCTGTAACTATAAATGCCATTTATTGGTGAAATCTTAGATAGGTTCGATTTTAACAATGAGTTTTAAACAAGTCAGCATCAATTTGATAATATTTAGTTTACTTTTATTAATTTTATAATATACTGTATAAATATACAGTAAAAGATTAAGGAGAATATTATGTCAGATAAAGATAAAAATTTAAGTGAAGCTATATCTCAAATAGAAAAACAGTTTGGTAAAGGGACTGTGATGAAAATGGGAGATAGAGAAATTATTGATATCCCATCGGTTTCTACAGGTTCACTTGGATTAGATATAGCCTTAGGAATTGGAGGCTTGCCAAAGGGCAGAGTTGTTGAAATTTTTGGTCCAGAATCCTCTGGTAAAACAACATTAACACTCCAAGCAATTGCTGAATGTCAAAAGGCTGGTGGCACCGCAGCATTTATTGATGCTGAACATGCACTTGATCCTAACTATGCTGAGAAATTAGGTGTTAACGTCGATGAATTACTCCTTTCTCAACCAGATACAGGTGAGCAAGCACTGGAGGTAACTGACATGCTTGTAAAATCAGGTAGCGTTGATTTGATTGTTATTGATTCTGTTGCAGCTCTGACGCCTCGAGCAGAAATTGAAGGAGATATGGGCGATCATCACGTTGGTTTGCAAGCGAGACTAATGTCACAAGCACTTAGAAAAATTACAGGAAATATTCAAAGATCGAATGCAATGGTGATATTCATTAATCAGATTAGAATGAAGATAGGAGTCATGTTTGGAAATCCTGAAACTACAACAGGTGGAAATGCTCTTAAATTTTATTCATCTGTTCGTTTAGATATTCGTCGAATAGGGGCAGTTAAGGAGGGTGAAGAAGTTGTTGGTAACGAAACAAGAGTAAAAGTAGTTAAAAACAAGGTATCGCCTCCATTCAAGCAAGCTGAATTTCAGATTATGTATGGCGAAGGTATCAATACAGAAGGAGAAATATTAGAGCTTGGCCAAAAACTTGAACTAGTTGAAAAATCTGGTTCTTGGTACAGTCATAATGGAGAAAAAATAGGGCAAGGTAAGGTTAATGCAAGTAAGTTTTTAAGAGAGAATGTCAAAATTAGAGATGCGCTCGTCAAAGAAATAAGGAAAGCATATATACCTTCTGCAAAAAAAACTGCTAAAAAGTAAATCCTACTAACAGTTGGATTTAGTATTAACAAACTTATTGGTTATAATATTTGATCAGTTTCAAGTTAAGAGATTCTTATGTCAAATAATGCTTATATAGTCTCAGCTGTAAGAACAGCTGGGGGAAAGAAAAATGGAAGTCTAAGCCAGTGGCATCCTGCTGATCTAGGTGCAAAAGTATTAGACGAATTGGTACTACAATCAGGAATTGATCCTGAACTAGTTGATGATGTGATTTTTGGATGTGTTGATCAGGTTGGGGCTCAATCTGGAAACGTAGCAAGAAATGCAATTCTTTCATCTAGCCTTCCTGAGTCGGTTCCAGGTACTTCCGTAGATCGTCAATGTGGATCGTCTCAGCAAGCTATCCACTTTGCAATTCAAGCAGTGATGTCTGGTACTCAAGATGTTGTGATTGGTGGAGGAGTAGAAGTAATGTCCATGGTACCAATTGGGGCGAGTATCAAGGATGGATTCGATGCAGGTCACGGTCTGCCTTTTGATTCAGAGGGAATGAAAGAAAGATATCCTGGTATATTTTTTTCCCAGTTTAGCGGCGCCGAGCTTATGGCTGAAAGATGGAATCTATCAAGAGAGGATTTAGATAAGTTTGCCTTAAGCAGTCATCAAAAAGCAGCTGCGGCGGTAGAGGGAAAATATTTTGATAGAGAGATTTTGCCTGTTCAAGCTAAAAATGCTGAAGGAAAAACAGACATGGTTCTTAACGATGAGGGAATAAGATTTGATGCAAGTTTTGAGGCTCTGTCTGGATTAAATCCAGTAACTGAAGGTGGAGTTATTACCGCAGGTAATGCTAGTCAAATTACAGATGGCGCAGCTGCACTTATGATATGTAATGACGCAGGGCTTAAAAAAGTGAAAGCAGATCCGAGAGCAAGAATTGTTGGTATAAGCGTTGTTGGCGATGATCCAATCTTAATGCTTGGCGGGCCAATCCCAGCCTCTCATAAAGTTTTAAAGGAAACAAATCTTAAAATTGATGATATCGATCTCTACGAAGTTAATGAAGCATTTGCGCCTGTCCCGCTGTCTTGGGCTATTGAATTAAAAGCTGACATTGAAAAATTGAATGTCAATGGTGGAGCTATGGCTTTGGGCCATCCATTAGGAGCAACAGGAGCTAAATTAATGACAACTCTTCTTCATGAACTTGAACGAACTAATGGGAAATATGGACTTCAGGCTATCTGCGAGGGCGGTGGTACTGCTAATGCAACTATTATAGAGAGGATATAACTATTTGCTTTTGTAGTGGTCGAAAATAGTTTCAATATCTTCGACCATACCAATAGAACTCTTGCCATCTCTATGTCTTAATTCTATTTCATTATTTTCAGTATATTGTTTACCAATTATTATGTTAATTGGAATCCCAATTAATTCAGCATCTTTCATCTTTTTACCAAAACCATCATTTCTATTATCCAAAATTACTTCATATCCCATAGATAAAAGTTTGTCGTATAGATTTAAGGCAGTTTTTTTAATCCTCTCATCTTTTTCAAACCCTATTGCAATAATATTTACTTCATAGGGGGCGATTGCTTCTGGCCAAACAATACCTTTTTCATCATGATTTTGTTCTATTGCAGCGGCTACAAGTCTAGATATTCCAATTCCATAACAGCCCATGTAAAGGGTTTGTGATTTACCTTCATTATCCAAGACGTTAGCATTCATTGCGTCAGCATAAATTTTTCCAAGTTGAAAGATATGCCCAATTTCAATTCCTTTTTTTACTTCTATGATTCCGTTGCCATCTGGCGATGGTTTTCCCTCTAGAGAATTAATATCCTCTCCCTCATTCAGTAAAAGTTCTGAGTTAATTGCAAATTCAGATGAGTCACTTACGGCAATTGTATCTTCGCCATTTTCAGCAAGAACATGAAATTCTTCAGATGCGTCTCCACCAATTGAACCAGAATCAGCTTTTACAATTTTATATTCAAGGCCCAATCTATCAATTATTTTTTTATAAGTTTCTTTAATTACTAGATATGATTCATTTAAAGAATCTTGATTGATATTGAAGCTGTAGGAATCTTTCATAAGAAATTCCCTTCCTCGCATAACACCATAACGCGGCCTGACCTCATCTCTAAACTTTGTTTGAATTTGATAAAGATTTAACGGCAGTTCTTTATAACTTTTAACATTGTTTCTTACTAGGTCAGTTATAACCTCTTCATGAGTTGGTCCAAGGCAAAAGTCTCTATCATGTCTGTCTTGAATACGCAGAAGCTCTGGACCCATTTTTTTCCATCTTTGAGTTTCTTCCCATAATTCTTTAGGTTGCACCATAGGCATCAAGACTTCTTGAGCACCAGATGCATCCATCTCTTCACGAACAATATTTTCAATTTTTTTGAGCACTCTTAAACCAAGGGGAAGCCAATTATATATACCTGAGGTTACTTTTCTAATCATTCCCGCTCTAAGCATTAGCTGATGACTAATTACTTCAGCGTCTTGAGGAGTATCCTTGAGAGTGGGTAAAAAAATTTTTGACCACAACATTTTTATATTTGAAATTTCATTTAGTTTATAATTTTATATTTTTTTGGAGACTTATGCCGATTTATGAATATAAATGCTTAAAATGTGAGCATCAATTTGAAGTAATTCAAAGATTTTCAGACAATCCTGTTGAAATTTGTCCAAAGTGCAAAAAAAACAAGGTAAAAAAGTTGATTTCAGCTCCAACTTTTAGGTTAAAAGGTGGTGGTTGGTATGAAACTGATTTTAAAACTGGTTCTAAAAAGAATATAGTAGATACTAAAGATGAAAAAGATAGCCAGCCCAAAGATAAAACTAAAAAAACTGATAAATTAAAAAAAAAGAGCTCAGATAAAAAACTTAACCAAGAGAGATAAAAATGCGTTCACATTATTGCGGAAATATTAGTACTTTGGATATTGGTAGTGATATTGAGATTTCTGGATGGGTTCATAAAAGAAGGGATCATGGCGGCGTTATTTTCTTAGACATTCGTGATTTACATGGAATAGTTCAGACGGTCTTTAATCCTAGCTTAAAAAAAATATTCAAAATCGCAGATTCTTGTAGAAGTGAGTATGTAGTAAATATCAAAGGAAAAGTAAGAAAAAGAATTGATGGAGCAGTAAATCCAAAAATGTTAACTGGCGAGATAGAAATAGAAGCAAGTGATTTATCTATTTTTAGTTCAGCAGTTACTCCTCAGTTTCCATTAGATGATTATCAAGATGTGAATGAGGATATAAGACTTAAATATAGATTTTTAGATTTGAGGCGACCTGATGTCAATCAAAGATTGGTAAAGAGATCTAAAATTACCTCAGAAATTAGATCAATTTTAGAAAAAAATAATTTTTATGAAATCGAGACGCCTATTCTAACCAAAGCTACGCCAGAGGGTGCAAGAGATTACCTAGTTCCAAGCAGGGTTCATCCTGGTGAATTTTTTGCTTTGCCGCAATCTCCACAATTATTTAAACAATTACTTATGATCGGTGGTTTAGATAAATACTATCAAATAGCTAAGTGTTTTAGAGATGAGGATTTACGGGCAGATAGGCAGCCAGAATTTACTCAGGTTGATATTGAAGCTTCGTTTGTTTCAACTGAAGATATAATTAAAATCGGAGAGGATTTAGTTATATCTTTGCTATCAAAATTTACAGATTACAAAAAAACCTCCGTTCCCAGAATTCCATATGCTGAATCTTTAGAGAAGTATGGATGTGATAAACCTGATCTCAGGATTCCCTTGGAGTTAAAAGATATTGCTGAGCTTGTAAAGGATGAGGAATTTAAAGTATTTTCTGGTCCTGCAAATGATCCTGCATCCAGAGTGGTTGCATTGAAAGTGCCTGATGCTGCTTCAATGACAAGAAAAAAAATTGATCAATATACTGACTATGTTGGTAAGTTAGGAGCGAAGGGCTTGGCATATATCAAAGTAGTTGAGCTTGATTCAGATAACGGACTGCAATCACCCATTCTAAAATTTTTAAAGAAAGAAACAGTTGATTCAATTCTTAGTACATTAGATGCAAAAAATAATGACATTATTTTTTTTGGGGCTGGAAACGCAAAAATTGTCAATTTATCAATGAGCTCATTAATTAAAAGTATCGGAGAAGATATGAATTTAATAACTTCTTCTTGGGCGCCATGTTGGATTGTTGACTTTCCAATGTTTGAGAGAAATAAAGATAATAAATTGACTTCATTGCATCATCCATTTACTTTACCAGCTGTCTCAGTAAATGAATTAAAGAATGATCCAGATAATGCTCTGGCATGTGCTTATGATTTTGTGTTGAATGGTTATGAGCTTGGAGGTGGGTCTTTAAGAGTTTATGAACCCTCCATGCAAAAAGAGATCTTTGGTATATTGGGAATTTCTAACGAAGAAGCTAATGAGAAATTTGGATTCTTATTATCAGCCTTGTCCTCAGGATGTCCTCCTCATGGCGGCATCGCATTTGGTTTAGATAGAATAATTATGCTGTTATCTGATACGACTAATATTCGCGATGTTATAGCATTTCCTAAGACCCAAAGCGCTTCATGTTTGCTAACAGAAGCTCCAAGTATGGTATCTAATGATCAGCTTGATGAGCTCAATATTTCCTCAACTTCTAAAAAGGACTAATTAATGGCTGGGCACTCCAAATGGGCTAATATAAAACACCGTAAGGCTAGGCAGGATGCTTCTAGAGGCAAAATTTGGACTAAAGTGATTCGAGAGATTACTGTTGCTGCCAAAGGTGGACCAGATCCCGCAGATAACCCAAGACTCAGATTAGCGTTAGATAAGGCAAATGCAGCAAATATGCCTAAAGATACTATTAAGCGAGCTATTCAAAAGGGTTCTGGAACTGGAGAAATGGGCGTCCTTGAAGAATTAATTTTTGAGGGTTATGGTCCAAATGGAGTAGCTATTCTTGTTGAAACAATGACAGATAATCGAAATAGAACAGTTGCTGACGTTCGTCATGCTTTTACAAAATTTGGAGGTAATATGGGAACTGATGGATCAGTTGCATATCTTTTTAACAAGTTAGGAATTATTCATGTAGATCTATCTCATGACGAAGATCAAATTATGGAAATAGCTCTAGATGACGGTGCAGATGACTTTAGCAAACAAGATGACTATTATGAAATTATTACTTCTCCAGGAAACTTATCTAAAACTGTTGAGGCTTTTAAGAACAAAAATATTGAACCATTAATGGCTGAAAATACTATGCGGGCAGATACTTTAGTTAACCTAGATCAGGAAGCCTCAGAAAAGGTTTTAAAGATTATGAATTTTATGGATGACCTTGACGATGTTCAGGAGGTTCATACAAATGCAGAGTTTCCAGATGACTTTAGCGTTGAAGAATAATTATGGCCATTAATTCAAGAACCAAAGGCGCTAATTTTGAAAGGGAGATTGGAAACCTTCTTGTTGAGCAGCTTGACTTAAAACAGCCAGTCAAAAGAATTTTGGAACAAACCCGTACAAAAGAATTGCCCGATCTAAAGCTGGGTAGGTGGTGTTTAGAATGTAAAAGATATGGTGATGGAGCTGAGCCATCTCAAGAATGGTGGGATCAAGTTTTATCGGCTACAGGAGAAGGAGAATTTCCTGCTTTAATCTATAAATTTAATAGAAGGCCAATCAAAGTTAGAGTTCTTGCTGGAACTTTAATACAAGAACTTGATTTTTCTCCCATAACAATTGATCTAATGTGGGATGATTTTGTAGAAATTCTTCGTTACCTTTTCCAAGTAGACATTGAGCAACATGAATCCTCGGTTCAAGTGTAACGACTTCTTGTGCAGAGTCTTTGTTGAAGATACTGATTTTCAGGGCGTTGTATATTATGCAAACTATCTAAAATATTTAGAAAGAGCAAGGTCTCAATTCTTAATTGAAAATAATTTATCTCAAGTTCATGCTAAGACTCATGGCAATGAGTTATATGTTGTTAAATCTGTTTCTCTTTCATATTATTATCCAGCTACCTTAGAGGACGAGCTTGTTATAAAAACTGAAATAGAGTTGACCAGTAAAGCAAGGACAAAATTTTTTCAATCTGTTTTAAACAAAAAAAATGATACACTCATTTGCGAAGGGGTTGTTGAGGTATGCTATATAGATAATAATTTAGGTAAGCCTATAGTATTCCCCGATCGTTTATTAAACTTGTTTAAAAAATAGGATGGATGATTTTTCAATAATAGAATTATTCCTTCAGGCCAGTTTGGTTGTTCAAGCTGTAATGGTTTTATTGCTAGTGGTTTCAATTATTTCTTGGATTGTTATTTTTGAAAGATACTTTAATTTAAATCGTATCAAAGAAGCTAATAAGATATTTGAGGAACAGTTTTGGTCTGGAAAAGATCTTCATGAAATTCATACAAGTATTGAAGAACTCTCAAATGATGAATTAATAGGCTCTTTAAGAGTTTTTAAGAGTGGATTTGGAGAATTTTTAAGACTGAGTGATGGCCAAAAAATTACAATAGAAGATTTAGAAAGTGTTAATAGAGCAATCAGAGTTTCTTTGGCGAGAGAAGAGGAGTCACTAATGCACCATCTTCCTTTTTTAGCTAACGTTGGATCAGTAAGTCCATATGTTGGATTATTTGGAACAGTTTGGGGAATTATTAATTCATTTCAAGGTCTTTCAGATGCTACTCAAGCAACCATAAACGCAGTTGCTCCTGGAATTTCAGAAGCACTAGTTGCAACAGCTCTTGGATTGTTTGCAGCAATCCCAGCTGTGGTTGCTTACAATAGATTTGCATCTGAATCTGATACTCAACTTCAACAATCATCTATATTTGGTGAGGAGTTAGCTAGTATTCTCTACAGACAAACAGTTAAAGCAAAAATTTGATATACAGAATAGGCAAAAGAAAGAAGTTAAATGCAGATATCAATGTAGTCCCATACATTGATGTGATGCTTGTTCTTCTAATAATTTTTATGGTTCTCTCTCCGCTATTAATTCAGGGAATTGAAGTCAATCTTCCTAAAACTGATACTACAAAAATGTCTATTTCGAGCGAGCCTCTCGTTATATCAATCGACAATAAGGGAGAATATTATATTAATTTAGGAGAAGAACAGCTGCCGATTTCTCTTAAAGAGCTAAAAAATAAAGCTGAAATTATTTTTCAAGCTAATCCGGAAATAGAAATAGTCTTTAAAAGCGATGCAAATGTGCCTTTTGATTTTGTTGCCAAAGGCATGGCGAGCATTCAGAGTTTGGGAATTGAAAAAATAGGAATTATTACCTCTGGCTATGATAGTTAATCAAAGATATTTAGAAGCATCAGTATTTTCTTTTTGTATTCATGCGGCTATTTTTCTATATTTGTATGGCTCATTTAATTCTGATACATCTCAGACAATCTTAATATCTAAGCCGCTTCAAATAGAATTAAAATTTGATATACCTAACAAGACAAAAAAACAGATTCCCTCTTTGCCTAAAATTAATACAGCGAAAATTTATGAACCGAAGAAAGAACTAATATATTCAAAAATATCAGACACAATCCCAGCTTCTTCAAAAAATTTTTTAATTGAATCAAGTATCTCTGAACTTTTATCGGAAGAAAGCGAGATTGAAATCAGTAAGGAGCAGAAAGAAATTTCAATGTATGCCCAGCAAATAATTTCGACCATTGAAAATGCCTGGATAAAACCAAAAAATATTCCTCAGGGCTTAATTGCAAACTTAAGACTTACAATTCGTCCCTCAGGCAGAATAATAACAGCAGATCTTATTAAGAGCAGTGGAAATATTCGGTTTGATAATTCAGCACTTCAAGCTGTCAGAAGGGTTGAAACATTTAATTTTTTCAATTCAATTTCAAAATCTTTATTTGAAAAGGAATTTCAAAAGATTTCAATTAGCTTTAATCCGTCGTGAAAGTCAATCTTTTATTTTTTACCATAATATTGCTCCCAACATTATGTTTTGGAGAGTTATTTTTAGAAATTACTAAGGGTTCTGAAGATCCATATAAAGTTGCAATGATTCCTTTTGAGGGAAATTCTAGACTTTCAAAGGAACTTAATCTCATAATGCAGAATGATCTTATTCGCACCGGAGAATTTTCGATTCTTGATGAAAAATTACTCTTACCAATTCAAATTATTGATGATGAGCTTGTCTATAACGATTGGAAATTATTAGGAATGGATTATTTAGTAACTGGAAAAATTATTAAAAATAACAATACGTTAGATATTAATTATGAAATTTATGACATTCATAAAAAAAGAAAAATTAGAAGCTCTAAAGTTTTTGGCATTCCTAATCAAATTAGACAGCTTGCGCATTATACGAGCGATGGAATTTATGAATCTATCACAGGCATAAAAGGTATTGCAGCTACCAGACTTTTATATGTAAATGAGATTAAAGATTCCAAATCAGTTTCTATGTATAAACTTATGCTTGCTGATTCAGATGGTAAAAATGAAAAGAATTTGTTAACAAGCACAGAACCTATTATTTCTCCATCATGGTCTCCAGATGGTAAGAGGGTAGCTTATGTTTCATTTGAAACAGGTATGGCTAAGGTTTTCATTCAAGAAATTTCCTCTGGAAAGAGAGAGGCAGTGCTGTCAAAAGATACTCAAATCAGCTCACCTTCGTGGTCGCCAGATGGAAAATACTTGTCCTTAACACTTTATCAAGATGGAAATGCAGAAATCTATATCTTACGATTGAGAGATAGAACGCTAACAAGAATGACCAAGCAATATGCAATAGACACAGAGTCATCTTGGTCCCCAAAAGGAAATAAAATATTATTTACAAGCGGCAGATCTGGCTCACCTCAAATTTATGAATTGGATTTAAGAAAATTAAACCCAAAAGCAAAACGCTTATCCTTTGAGGGATCATATAATGCAAAAGCCTCATATCTTCCAAAAGAGGAGGGCATTATTTTTGTTCATCGAGCTGATGACGGTTTATTTCATATTGCTTTAAAATATAAAAAAGAGAACTTTATCAGAATACTCACTGAAGCAAAGTTGGATGAGTCGCCTAGTGTTGCTCCGAACGGTAATATGGTAATCTATGGAATTAAAGAAGGAGATTTGAGCATGCTTGCAGGATTCAGCCTCAGTGGAGCAAGATTCAAACTGCCCGCATCACAAGGAGAGGTAAGGGAGCCAGCTTGGTCAAACTTTCTAAGGTAACTTACATTAATATGGAACAAATATTATGAAAAGATCGTTAAATACATTTTTTGCATTATCAACTTTATTGATCTTTGTTGGATGTAGCTCATTGCAAGTAACAGAAGAATCAGTAGCAAATCAAAGTGTTACTGGAGTATCTATTTCCTCAAAATCTACTGCTACTCAAGCAGTGCTTGCCAACGCAGTGGTTTATTTCGAGTATGACAAATTTAATCTTACATCTAAATCTATTCAAGCTTTGAAGGGAGTTAGCGATTTGATGCAAAAAAACTCAAAAGTTACTCTTTCTATTGAAGGGCATGCTGATGAAAGAGGTACAAGAGAATATAACTTAGCTTTAGGTCAGAGGCGTGCTGAGTCAGTTGCTAATTATCTAATTTCAAATGGTGTTAAGAGAACTAGATTGAGTGTAAAAAGTTATGGAGAAGAAAGGCCATTAGCTTTGGGCTCTAATGATTCTGCTTGGTCAAAAAATAGAAGAGTTGAGCTTAAATAGTTTTTACTTAGATGAAAATTTTTATTGCTTCTCTTATAGCAATTCCTATATTTATTAATGCTCAAGAGGTTGATGCATCCGACATCCTATTTTTAAAAATTCAAGAACTTGAAGGAGAGATTGCTACCTTGAGGAGTGAACTTGAATCACAGGGATACCTCTTAGAAAAATTACTAAGTGAAGAAGTAGATCAAGAGAGCAATTCAAGAGATAACGATAATTCAGTTTCATCTAGTACTGAAATCTTTAGATTCGAAGGCATAAATGACTCAAAAAGCATTGATGAGGTTTATGATGAAGCCATAGCTTATTTAAATGAAAAAAATTATAAAAACGCTAAGCAATCATTTAACTATTTAGCAGATAACTTTGATGATCAAGAGAAGATACCCTTAAGCCTTTTTTGGCTTGGCGAGATTTCCTTGCTGGAATCTAATCTTGAAGAAAGCGAGCAATTTTTTCAAAGACTGGCTGCAAATTTTCCTGATCATTGGAGAACGCCACTGGCTCATAAAAAAATGGGAGATATTTTAATGATGTCGGGTGAATTAGGTGCTGCAAAAATTAAATATCAATATGTCATTCAATCATTTCCAGAAAATTCTGCTTCTTCGTTAGCCTTGCAGTTATTGGAAAATATGGAATAATCACACTTTTTATGGAATCCTTTTTTGGGTCGCTAGCTCAGCTGGTAGAGCAGTTCGCTTTTAACGAATTGGTCACAGGTTCGAATCCTGTGCGACCCACCATTTAGTCAAGAATTTAATTAGGTTTGTAATAAATGAGCTCAATTAAAATATTTCTCGAAAAAATCTCATTATCTTTTACAAAAAATTCTGTCATTGCTGGATTTTTTTTCTTTTTAGTTCTATGTTCCTGGTATATCTTAAGACCTGTTAGAAATGAAATGGCAGTTCAGAACTCTGACATTCTTCCTTACTTACTGGGAGTTGGAGCATTAGTAATGTTGTTATTAAATCCAATATATTCATGGCTTGCTTCTCGTCAAAACCTTAAAAGCGTTCTTATAGGATGCTACCTATTTTTTATTATTAACTTACTTTTATTTATTATTTTATGGGAGTTTTTTGATCTCTCTGGGGCTATTTGGTTAAGTAGAATTTTTTATGTTTGGTGTAATGTATATTCTTTTTTTGTAGTCTCAATTTTTTGGGTTGTAATCATTAATTTATTTAGAGGGGATGCAGCAACAAATGTTTTTGGAGTTATAGCAGCAGGAGGATCAATTGGAGCATTTTTAGGGTCAGAGATTTCTAAGCAATTAGCAGTAACATTTAATGAATCGGGAATTATTTTTTTTACATTAGTTGCTATATTTTTTCTTATATCAGCTTTAATAACTGGTTTGATTTTATTAAATCGACTCTCGTTTGTAGAGGGCATTAATGAGGCAGCTGGGGGCAATAGTTTTGATGGTTTTAAAAACTTAATTTCTTCTGCTCAAATTAGAACAATTGGTTTGTATATGTATTTGTGGACGGCAATGATGACAATTCATTGGATAACATCAATTCAAATTATTAATTCTTGGTCATCAGATGGAGGAGATAGAATCATTTTTTTTAGTAATATTGAGCAAACGGTAACGCTTCTTACTCTTATAACGCAATTTTTTCTTACTGCAGCAATTATAAGACTTGCAACACCAAGATTTGTTCTGATGTTTTATGGAGTAATTTTTAGTGGAGCCTTTGCTGGTTATTTCTTATATCCAACAATTGAATATGTTTTTGCTATAACTATTACCTTGCGAGTTTTTGAATATGGATTAAATAAACCAACAAGAGAAGTGGTATTTAGTTATTTAAAGAAAATGGATCGTTATAAATCTTCGGTTATGTTCGATACTTTTTTGGTAAGAATGGGTGACTTTTCTGGCAGTGGTTTTATATCTCTATTTTCTAAAACTTTTGGAATTACTTTTTCTTATATTCCATTGTTAGCAATTCCTTTTGCAGGTATTCTCGCATACCTGGGATTAAAGATTGCACCAGAGGAGGAGATGCCTTCTTAAAGACCTTTTTTATTAGCAATTCTTTCTTTTGCGTATTTTATTTTAGTAAGAATTGTTTCTGATGTTTGAAAAGAGTGACCAGATAGACCAAATGCAAATTGAAATTGATTCAATGCGTTTTGAAAATCTCCAATTAGCAAATAATATTCCCCTTTACTTAGATGATAACCAACAATATTTTTGCCAGCTCGTTGAATTTCAGAAAGTTGCATCCAAATGCTCGGATCTTTATTCTTTTTAATCAACAGATCTCTCAGAATTTCTTCAGCTTCTATCGACTCATTTTGCGCGCTTAAAATTTTAGCTTTTACTATCGATGCAGGAAAATTTCTTGGAGAGATTCTCAATACTTCCTCTATTGATTTTTCTGCATTTTCGTATTGTTGAGCAGAAAGAAATATTTCTGCCTTTGTAATATTCAATATTAAATTTTTTGGAAATTTTTCTAATAATTTATTATTTAAAGTAATTGCCTCCTGAAAATTCCCACTTGATTTAAGCGAAGCAATATATGCAAAAGTATTTTCATTCGTAGGATTATTTTGATGAATTGTTTCAAAATATCTCTTTGCTGCTTGAGGAGATGAGGAATTATATCTAGACCTTAACTTTCCTTTTACCAATTCAAAATTTAGGGTATTTTTTTTACCTCCTGTAATTTCTAGTTGATCTGCAGCATTAAAAGCATCACTTATTCTGGATGATGTTATTGGATGTGTTAGTAAAAATTCAGGAGGATTATCGCCAGATAATTTACGGATTTTTGACATATTTTCAAACATTTCACCCATTGCTTTAGGATCATAACCTGCAGCAATCATATTATTGAACCCATATCTATCTGCCTCACGCTCAAATATTCGACTGTATCTAAGTTGTTGTTGTGCTAGTGCGGCTGGGCCAGTAATAAAAGCTGTAGGATTATTGGAAACTATAGCGAGGGCTATGGCTGATATCATGACCAATGATGAGGCCAAGTTAGAGTCTCTGCCGCGTAATACGTTTCTAGCAAAATGCCTCTGACTAAGATGCGCTAATTCGTGACCCAAAACTGAAGCAAGTTGTGCTTCATTATCAGCATTTAAAAATAAACCACCGTTTACCCCAATTATTCCTCCGGGTGCTGCAAAAGCGTTTAGTGATTTATCATCAATTAAAACAATTGAAAATTCTCTATCTTCAACTTGCGATGTTTCTGAGAGTCTGTAAACGAGGAGCTCAGTATATTCTTGAATAATTGGATCATAAATAAGAGGTGCTTGAGCATATACTTGCTCCAAGAATCCTTGTCCCAGGATTCTTTCTTGCTCTAAGGATATAACTCCGGAAACTCTATCTCCTAACTCTGGTAGATTTAAGTCTTTATTCTGAGTAAATAAAGCTAAAGGGACTAAAAGTAGAATCAGAAGATTAATTTTATGAGGCATTTCTTAAATTTAATGAATTGATTGAAAGCTTACACTATTAGGTAATTTCAATTAACATACCATTTTAATGACAAAATTAAATATAAAAAGTGCTTGAAGATTTAAATAATTTATTAAAAAAAATCTTTTCAAATGAAGAGACCTTAGTTTTTGCCATTCTTTTGGTAATTGCTTTTTTTATTTTATTCTTTTTGGGTAATATTCTCACTCCTTTTTTAATAAGCATTATCTTTGCATATTTATTAGTTGGATTGCAGAAAAAGCTTGAGATTATGGGGCTAAGCAGCAACTTGTCGCTAATACTTACCTTTGGACTATTCTTATTGATGGGTATTGCATTAATCCTTTGGCTTGCTCCACTAGTTTATCAACAAACTCAATCACTAATTATAGAAATACCGAAGTGGGTAAACTCTTCAATGGTTTTTATTCAAAATATACCTCAAAAGTATCCTGATTTAATTTCTTCAGATCAAATCACAGCATTTTTGGAAAGCCTTTCAGGTCAAATTACAGATATTTCACAAAACTTTCTTCAAGCCTCAATAGCTGGAATACAAAACACTGCAACAGTGGCAATAAACTTAATACTTTTTCCAATTCTTGTTTTTTTCTTTTTGTTTGACAGGGCTGAAATAATTTCCGGTTTTCTTAACATTCTTCCAAAAGAGAGAGAAATGCTTAAGAGCGTATGGATTGAAATGGATGGTCAATTAAGTAATTACACAAGAGGCAAGGCAATTGAAATAGTCATTGTAGGTTTTGCTTCAGCTACTACATTTATTTTCTTTGGATTGGAATACGTTGCCCTTTTATCTGTATTAGTGGGTTTCTCAGTGCTGATTCCATTCATAGGAGCTTTTGCAGTAACAATTCCTGTTGCAGCAGTTGGACTGCTGCAATTTGGATTTACTTTTGATTTTTGGTTATTGATAGGTGCATATGTAATGTTACAGATTTTAGATGGATATTTACTAGCTCCTTTATTATTTTCAGATGCTGTTAAATTACATCCAGTTATTATAATGTTGGCAGTATTTGTTTTTGGGGGGTTATTTGGTTTTTGGGGAGTTTTTTTTGCCATTCCAATAGCAACCTTAATTAAAGCTATTTGGAATTCATGGCCTAAACAAATTAAGTAAATTATCTTATTCAGCAAGCTCCATCACAGCATCTAAGACTTCAGCAACATGCCCCTTTACCTTGACCCCTCTCCATGCTTTTACCACTTTACCTTTCGTATTGATAATGAATGTACTTCTATCGACTCCCATATATTCCCTGCCGTACATTGATTTTAGTTTCATTACATCAAAAGCTTTGCAAACTTTTTCATCTGGATCTGATAAGAGTTCAAATGGAAAATTTTGTTTAGACTTAAAATTTTCATGAGATTTAATTGATTCTCTGGAGATGCCTAATATTTCAGTGTTTAACTTTTTAAATTTTTTGTAACTGTCTCTAAACTCTTGACCTTCAGTAGTACAGCCAGGAGTAGAATCTTTTGGATAAAAATATATTACTAAGTTTTGATTTTGAAATGTATCATTTGAAATAGTTTTATTACTAGTTGCGTCTGCCTTGAATTTAGGACATTTTTTTCCTTCCAGATTTTTAGCCATAATTTCCTTAAAAAAGTGTATAGTTTTATTTTTTACTGAAAACAATGATGATGCAACCCCTTAAAGGAAGTTTTGTAGCTTTAGTGACCCCCATGTTTCCTGATGGTGGTTTGGATTACGCATCTTTACAAGATCTTATTGAATGGCAAATCAAAGATGGTATTAGTGGTATTGTTTCTGTCGGAACAACTGGTGAATCAGCAACTGTTAATGTAAAAGAGCACTTAGAGATTATTGAGAAGACAATAGAATATACAAATGGAAGAGTGCCTGTTATTGCAGGAACAGGAGCAAATTCAACTCAGGAGGCCATTGAGTTAACCCAAACAGCTAATAGCCTTGGAGCAGATTATGCCTTGATTGTCACGCCCTATTATAATAAACCTAATCAAGATGGGCTGTTAAAGCATTATCTAAAAATAGCCAATGAAGTTGATATTCCACAAATTTTATATAATGTTCCTTCTAGGACAGCATGTGATCTCCAGCCTGAAACAGTCTTACATTTATCTGATCATCCAAATATTATTGGAATCAAAGAGGCAGTAGATGATGAGCAAAGGATGGATGAGCTCCTTTCGATATCAAAAAAATTAGAGGATAAAAAAAACTTTTCGATATTATCTGGAGATGATCCGACTTTTAATTCTTTTATGTCAAATGGTGCAGATGGAGTGATTTCAGTTGCAGCAAATATTATCCCAAAGGCTATTTCTAAAATTTGTTCTTTTAATTTGAATAAAGAATTTAATAAGGCAATTGAATTAAATCAAAAATATTCAAATTTATATGATCTTTTATTCGTCGAATCCAATCCAATACCTGTAAAATGGGTCTTAGAAAAAATGAATAAAATTGAATCAGGAATCAGGCTCCCGCTCGTTTCGTTAGATGGAGCATTTCATGAAGAAATCTCTAAAGAAATGTCAAAATTAGAATTAATATGAAAAAATTCAATTTTATTCTCTCACTTTTATTTGTTTATACGCTGATTGGTTGTTCATATATAACTGGACCAGAGGGTTTTTTCCCAGAGACTAAAAATGATTTTTTTGATGAGAAATTATCTGAAGATCTCGAAATACCAAATAACAAAGACACTAACATAAAAAAGGATGATCATTATCCGCCAATAGGATTAACCAATAAACTTGTAGAGGTTCAGAATATCCCTGCACCTAGACAGATTTTTTCTTCAGGCGAATCCAATGAAATTCAACTTCGAAGATTGGGGGAACTTATGTGGGTCTATGTAGAAACACTGCCGTCAACATCTTGGCCTATTGCTAAAAATTATTTTGAAGCCCTATCATTAAACATAATAGATGCAAATCCTGATACAGGTATAATGCTCATTGAATTTTCTGAAGATGTCAATTTTAAAGTTACTGTTGAGCATGGTATCAAGGAAGCATCAACCGAAATATTTCTCTCAACATTTTCTTCAAATCCATCTGAAACTGTAGAGCAGGATCCAGAATTTATACAAAATCAATTAAGTGACATTGTGCAATTTTTTGCTAGTTCAGTCTCGTCTTTTTCTGGAACATCTTTAGCAGCGCAAAATTTAAATGATAGAAAGAAAACTAAAATTTTTAATCTGAATGATCAAACAATTATAGAATTAAACCTTGGATTCGATCGAGCATGGTCGGCGGTGACCAGAGCATTAGATGCAGGAAAAATTACCTCAAATGATATTGATAGAGATAATGGATTATTTTTTGTGAGTTATGCTATGGAGACTGAAGTGGATGGCTGGTTTTCTTTTCTTAATTTTAATAATGAAGAAAATAATAATTCTCTGTTGCTAGGTGAAGAAGCTGAATTTAAAATAAAGCTTGAAGTTCTAAATGGAAAAACTAATATCTATGTTGAGGCTTTAGATGGTTCTTCAGAGGAGGCTGAAGCTTTAATATCAAAAATTAATGAATTACTAAGTTAAATATCATGGAAAAAATATCTCAAATAACTACTGGTAAAGCTAAATCTTTATTTACTACTAACGAACCTGATCAATTGATTATGGAGTTTAGAGATGATACATCTGCTTTTGATGGAAAAAAAATTGAGGCTTTAGATAATAAGGGCAAGGTTAATAACCAATTCAATGCATTTGTTATGGAGTTTTTAGCTTCAAAAGGAATTGATACACATTTTATAAAATTATTATCTAATCATGAGTCTCTTGTTTATAAATTAGAGATGTTTCCAATCGAATGTGTTGTTAGAAATAGAGCAACAGGTTCACTTTGTAAGAGATTGGGCATCGAAGATGGTTTAATTCTCGATCCACCGTTATTTGAGTTTTTTTTAAAAGATGATGATCTTGGCGATCCGTTAATAAATGATCATCACATTGAATCATTTGGCTGGGCTACACAAGAAGATGCAGATGCAATGAGAGATTTAACTCTTAAAATTAATGACATTTTGGTAGATTTTTTCATGGAAGCTAATTTGATTTTGGTCGACTATAAATTAGAGTTTGGAAAACTTGATGGAAAGATGTTGCTTGCTGACGAGTTTACTCCTGATGGGTGTCGACTTTGGGATAAAGATACGCTTACAAAAATGGATAAAGATAGATTTCGTCAAGATCTTGGGAATGTTATCGAAACATATGGAGAAGTTGGCGAACGCCTTGGTATGCAAATTAAACTTGACTAATTTACTCAGGTATTGATAATACCTGCATGAATTTTACTACCAAAAGCCATTATGCAGTAAACGCCTTGGCAGACTTAGAATACCTATCTGCCAATGATTCCCCTGTTGCTCTAAGAGACATAGCAACCAGGCAGGGTATTAACCATACATATCTTGAGCAATTATTTAGAAAACTTCGCATAGCAGGCATAGTAAAGAGTGTTAGAGGTAGAAATGGTGGATATGTATATGCCGCAAATCCAAATACTATTAGCATCAAAGAAATTATGGAAGCAGTTGAAGAGAACCTAGACTCAACAAATTGCTCAGGAACTGCAACATGTCATTTTGGAAGTAGATGTAACTCTCACAAGTTGTGGGATGACTTAAATAATGTGGTTGACAATTTTTTAAGTGAAATATCTATTTTAGATCTTGTAGAAAAGCCAAAGAGGCCCCATATAATGCTTAAGGAAATTCAATCATGAGCACAAAAGTTACACTACCTATATATATGGATTATGCCTCTACAACACCTGTTGATCCTAGAGTTGCAAAGAAAATATCGGATCATTTAACTTTAGACGGTAATTTTGGAAATCCTGCCTCTCGTTCTCATAAATTTGGCTGGAAAGCTGAGGAGTCTGTTGAGGAAGCAAGATCTCATGTGGCAAATTTAGTTGGCTGCGATCCGAGGGAAATAGTATGGACTTCTGGCGCTACTGAAGCAGATAATTTAGCAATAAAAGGTATCGCAAACTTTTATCAATCTAAAGGTAAGCATATCATTACCTCCAAAATAGAACATAAAGCAGTTTTAGACCCCTGCAGACAATTAGAGAGAGACGGCTTTGAAGTTACTTACTTAGAACCAAACGAAGGCGGTTTGATCACTGACGAAGCAGTTCTAGATGCTACTAGAGAAGATACAATATTAGTCTCAATTATGCATATTAATAATGAATTAGGCACAATTAATGATTTGGAAAGTATCGGTAAAATTACAAGAGAAAAAGGAATATTTTTTCATGTAGATGCTGCTCAAAGTACAGGTAAGGTACCAATTGATTTAAGCACTCTGCCAGTAGATTTAATGTCATTTTCTGCTCATAAAACATATGGTCCTAAGGGAGTGGGAGCGTTATTTGTTCGAAGAAAACCACGTGTAAGGATTGAAGCTCAAATTCATGGCGGAGGGCATGAGAGAGGCATGCGATCTGGCACTTTGGCTACGCATCAAATTGTAGGAATGGGTGAGGCATTTAGAATTGCCAAAGAAGAGATGGATCAAGATGTAAAAAAAATTCAGTCATTGCACAAAAAGTTTTATGATTCTGTTTCTAAGATTGAAGAAATTTATGTCAATGGTGATATGAATAATAAAGTCAGCAATATACTAAATATTAGTTTTGCATATGTTGAGGGAGAGTCATTAATTATGGCTTTAAAAGATATTGCTGTATCTTCAGGATCGGCTTGCACCTCTGCAAGTTTGGAGCCATCATATGTGCTTAGGGCGCTTGGAAGAAAAGATGAGCTTGCATCAAGCTCAATTCGCTTTTCTTTTGGAAGATTTACCACTGAAGAAGATGTTGATTATACATTATCTTTAATTAACCACGCTGTTGACAGGCTTAGAGAGCTATCTCCACTGTGGGAAATGTATTTAGATGGAATTGATTTAGATACAGTTGAATGGCAAACGCATTAAATATTGGGAGGTATTTATGGCATATAGCAAAAAAGTAATTGATAAGTTCGAAAAAACACTTAACGAGCCTGAAAAATTTAACGTAGGGAGATTTGATCCCAAAGAAGCGAATGTGGGGACTGGAATGGTTGGCGCACCCGCATGTGGGGATGTTATGAAATTGCAAATAAAATGCGAATCTAGAGGCAATACACACGTTATCAAAGATGTTAAATTTAAAACATATGGATGTGGTTCCGCTATAGCATCATCAAGTGAAATAGTTGACATGCTCATTGGTAAGACTCTTGAGGAAGCTAGAGAAATAAAGAATATTGAAATTGCAGAAGCATTGGAACTTCCTCCTATTAAAATTCATTGTTCGGTTTTAGCAGAAGATTCCATTAGGCAAGCAATTGATGATTTTGAACACAAGCAGTAGTTAAATATGGACAGATTTAAGCCTGATCAACTTCAATTTTCTGATGTGGCTATTTCGCACTTCTCTGGCCTGCTTAATAAAGAAGATGGAAATAAATCCATTAGAATTGGTGTTAAGAAAGCTGGTTGTTCAGGATATGAATATTTTTTTGAATATGCAGAAACTCATGCTGAAGACGATACACTAATAAAGCATGATAATTGTACATTTTTAATTGATCCAAAAAGCTTTGAATTTCTAAAAGGTAGCAAAGTCGATTATGAAGAAGACGGCTTTAATAAAGGGATTAAATTTCATAACCCAAATGCAACAGCAGTTTGTGGATGTGGGGAAAGCTTCACTGTGGATCCTGATACAATTTCTAGTTCCGAAGTTACTTCTGAAGTAAAAAAAAAATAAAAATTTTACCGCACGAAGAGTTTTGCCCTGAGGGCATTACTATCGAAGCACTCCCTGGTGAAAGTATTTTAGAGGCATGCTTAAGAAATAAAATCAGGATTGAGCATGCTTGTGAAATGTCTTGTGCCTGTACAACATGCCATATTATTGTTGAAGATGGTTTTAACAACTTAGAGGATGCTTCTGATAATGAAGAGGACCAACTAGATAAGGCATGGGGGCTTGAACAAAACTCAAGATTAGGTTGTCAGGTATATCCCGTAGACGAGATGACAGTCATTAGAATCCCTAAATATACTATAAATCTGGTTTCAGAGGATCATTAATGAAAATTGATTGGTCAGATATTCAAGAAATTGCCATAGAATTAAGTGAAAACTTTCCTGAAATTGATCCCCAGTGGATAAGTTTTCCAGATTTGCATAAAAAAATATGCAATCTTGATCGATTCAATGGCGACCCGAGTAGTTCAAATGAGAAAATTCTGGAAGCCATTCAAATGACATGGATAGATGAATTAGACTAACTAAACTATAATGTTGCAAAATTTAGGAGTAACTTTATGGCAATTCAACGTACGCTATCAATCATCAAACCCGATGCGACCTCAAGAAATATCATTGGAAAAATTATTGATAGATTTGAGAGCAATAATCTTAAGGTTATTGCTGGTAAGTTAATACATATGGACAAAGATAAAGCTGCAGGATTCTATGCAGAGCATGACGGAAAACCCTTTTTTGCAAATCTTGTTGAGTATATGACTTCAGCTCCAGTTTTTGTTCAGGTTTTAGAGGGAGATAATGCTATTTTAAAAAATAGAGAGTTAATGGGTGCAACTAATCCAAGCGAAGCAGATCCAGGGACTATCAGAGCAGATTTTGCTGAGACAATTGATGCAAATGCAGTACATGGATCAGATTCAGTAGAAAGTGCATCTAGAGAGATTTCTTATTTTTTTGATGATAGTGAGATCTTTTAATTAAGTGTCAAAAGATAGAATTAACCTATTAGGATTCACTTATGATTCTTTGGTTGATTTTTTCCAATCGCTAGGGGAGCCAAGTTTTAGAGCCTCGCAACTGATGAAATGGGTTCATCAAAGAGGCATTATTGACTTTGATAAAATGACTGACTTTAGTGTAAATCTAAGAAGTCAACTTTCTGAAGTTGCAGAGATAAGACCACCAAAAATTGAAGAATGCTTAACCTCACCAGAGGGAACTAAGAAATACTTAATTAAGCTCGATTCAGGGTCGATGATAGAAATGGTAAAAATACCTGAAAAGAAAAGACTTACTTTGTGTATCTCTTCTCAAGCTGGATGTGCATTGCAATGCACTTTTTGTGCTACAGGAGATCAGGGTTTTGAAAGAAATTTAACAAATTCTGAAATCATAGGTCAGCTATGGCTAGCTAATTTTAATGATTTGTACAGCCAACCAATTTCAAATGTAGTTTTTATGGGGATGGGTGAACCACTTCTGAATATTGAACCTGTTTTGGCATCGATTAATTTAATGCAACATCAAAATGCTTATGGTTTATCAAAAAGAAGGATTACTTTGAGTACTTCTGGAATAGTTCCAGAAATAGAGAAGCTAGCGTCAAGAACTGATGTATCTCTAGCTATTTCTTTGCATGCCGCAAATAACTCCTTAAGAGATGAAATAGTACCAATAAATAAAAAATATCCAATAGATCAACTATTAAATTCGTGTAAACAGTATCTAAAAAATAAAAGTAAGCGACAAACAATTACTATTGAGTATATATTGATTGACGGCGTAAATGATTCGATAGAGCACGCTAAAGAATTAGTGAAAGTGCTTAAAGGACTATCCTGTAAAGTCAATCTTATTCCTTTTAATCCTTTTGATGGAAGTAATTATGCGCGATCCCTTGACGAAACCATTCAGGCTTTTAAAGATTTTTTAATACAAAAAGAAATCATTACCACGTTGAGAATAACACGAGGTGATGCAATAGATGGAGCTTGTGGCCAGCTTGTTGGTAAGTTAACAAAGAGTATTAAAGGGAAGAATAAAAGTAATTCGATTAATCTTATTAACACCTCATGATTTTAAAATCAGCACAAACCGCTAAGGTGGGCAAAATTTTTAAAAATGCTAGATTGCAAAAATCGCTAAGTTTAAGTGAGGTATCTACTGAAGCAGTGATAAATGTTGAGTATATAAGAGCAATTGAATCTGGAGACTATTCAATCTTTCCTGCTAGAACATATACAGTTAAATATTTTGAAAAATATGCCAATTTTCTTTCAATTAATCCCAGATTTTTTGATATTTACAATGCTGATGTTGTTGCAAAGGCAGAAAAAGAAGAACAAGTGAGGGAAAGCCCCAAAGACCCTTTTCTAAGGAAAAATAATGTCTTTGCATCTGTTTTGGTAATTCTAACCCTGATTGCTATCGTCTTTTTGATAATTTCGAGGAATTCTATTGACGAAGTGAGTGAGGGTACCCCGGAGAGCTCAATAATTATTAATTCGCTAGAATTTAACACTGCATCAAAGGAAAGTTTAAAATATGAAATTGAGGAATTGAATAATATGATCAACAGCTATCTGAATGCAGATACACTTGATTCAAATGAGGTTAATGTTAATGTTGATTCAAAAGAACCTGATGCATGAATAATTCTTGGATAGAAAGAAAAAAGACTAACCATATTTTTGTTGGTGATGTTGGTGTTGGCGGCGATCATCCAATATCCATTCAATCTATGACAAATACAAATACTGCTGACGTTAAAGCAACAGTTAATCAAATTGAACAATTACATGCGGCAGGTGCTGATATTGTAAGAGTTTCAGTTCCTGACAGTGATTGCGCAAAAGCATTTAAAAAAATTAAACAATCTGTTTCACTTCCACTGGTTGCAGATATTCACTTTGATTATAAAATTGCCTTACTAGTAGCAGATTCCGCTGATTGCTTAAGGATAAATCCTGGAAACATAGGCAAAGAAAATAAGGTTAAAGAAATTATCCAGGCAGCCAATGACAATAATATTCCTATAAGAATAGGTGTTAATGCTGGTTCACTTGAAAAAGATCTCCAAAAAAAATATGGGGAGCCAAATTCTGACGCCTTAGTTGAGTCTGCGCTTCGTCATGTTGATATTTTGAATCGACACGATTTTTCTAATTTCAAACTAAGCCTAAAGGCTTCAAATATTCAAATGACTGTTGAAAGCTACAGAAAGATTTCAAAGTTGCTTGATCAGCCATTGCATCTTGGAATTACAGAATCTGGCAGTTACAGAGCAGGGTCAGTTAAATCGTCTATTGGTTTGGGGATGCTTTTATCTGAGGGTATTGGAGATACAGTCAGAGTATCTTTGGCCTCTGATCCAGTAGATGAGATAAAAGTTGGCTGGGATATTTTAAAAAGCCTTAATTTAAGGAGCCGAGGCATAAGAATAGTTGCATGCCCAAGTTGTTCAAGGCAAAACTTTAATGTTATTGAGGTTGTCAATGAACTTGAAACAAGGTTCGAAGGAATTGCTGAGGATCTTGAAGTCGCAATAATTGGATGTTATGTGAACGGGCCTGGTGAGTCCAAAGCAGCAGATGTTGGCCTAACTGGTGGACCTAGTAATTTATTATATGTTGATGGCTCACCTTCTAAGAAAATTTCAAATGAAAAACTAGTTGATACAATAGAAGAGCAAGTAAGAGAGCAACTTCAAAAGAAAAGTGCTGTTGATATAATTGTTAAAGGTTAAAAATTGAAAATTCAATCACTAAGAGGTATGCCAGATCTATTCCCTGAGGATTTAGAGAGATGGCATTACTTTGAATCAAAGCTAACAGACATTTTCAATTCTTTCAATGCAGCCGAAATTAGAACTCCATTATTAGAATCTACAGAACTTTTTTCAAGATCAGTGGGTAATTCATCGGATATCGTCAATAAGGAACTTTATTCTTTTTTAGATCGTAATAAAGAAAGTGTTAGCCTCAGACCAGAGGGTTCCGCAAGCATTATTAGGGCAATTATTCAAAAAAAACAAGAGCATGAAAAACATAAATTGTGGTATCAAGGCCCCATGTTTCGGTATGAAAGGCCTCAAAGGGGAAGATTTAGGCAATTTCATCAGATAGGTGTTGAGTATCTTGGTTTTCAAGAGGGAGTTTCAGAGTATGAGTTAATTTCGATGGTTTTGCAGATAAACCAATCAATAGGGATCAGTGACTATAAGCTAAAAATAAATCACCTTGGAGATGCCAATGCCAAAGATAGTTTTTGTAAGTCCCTTGTCAGTTTTCTTGAGCCACATGCAAATGAATTACATGAAAAAGACCAAATCAGATTGGGCTCCAACCCATTAAGAATCTTAGATTCAAAAGAAAAGTCTACGATTGAATTATTAAAAAATGCTCCAAACTTTGAAGATTTTATCTCAGAAGACTCTAAATTATTTTTAGAAGATCTTGTGAGTGCATTTAAAGGTCAATGCGATATTCAAATCGATCAATCACTGGTTAGGGGGCTAGACTACTATACAGGCATTGTCTTTGAGACAGTTTCAGGCCAGCTTGGAGCTCAAGATGCCTTCCTTGGTGGTGGCAGATATGACAATTTATCAAAACAACTTGGCGGGAAAGAAATGCACTCAATTGGTTTTGCGATAGGTGTTGAAAGAATTGTTGAGCTAATAAACATAGATGATTTGAATGAAAAAATAAAAGTTGGATTTATTGTTAGTGAGAAGCAGATTAATCAAAAAACATATAAAATAGCCAATGATTTAAGATTGGCTAATAGCTGCATTATTCTTGAGACTTTTTTAAGTGGTGGAAGCTTGAAATCTCAGCTTAGAAAAGCAAATAAATGTGGATGTAATTTCGCCGTAATAATCGGTGATGAAGAATTAAAAAATAATCAAGCTATATGGAAAGATCTTGAGGAGGACGGAGGACAAAAAGTTCTTAGCTTGCAAGAGTTGATCAATCAATATACCAATCTTTAGGAGAGATTATGGCAGAGTACAGTTCAGATGAAGAAAGATTTTCAGCTGTTATTAATTTTTTCAAGGACTACAAGCTAGTTATATTACCATCACTTGCAGTAACCTTCATTTCTATAGTCTCAATAACTGGTTATAAATCGTATAATGAAACTAGAAGCTCTGAAGCCGCAATTATATATGATTCATGGCTGTTAGAGCTTGAATCTGAAAATGAAAGCTCTAAAGAGACTTTCAATAAATTACAGGATGCTTTTGCAGGCACTGGTTATGCTCAACTGGCTCGAATGATCAATGGCTCTAATTTAGCTAGGCAAGGTAAGTTTGAAGATGCGCTCATAAATTTTGAAAGACTTGCAGATGATACCTCAGGCTTTTTTGGAAATAAGGTGCTTAATTCAATTGCTAAAATCAATATTGCAAGAATTGAGTTAAGCAAAAAGAATTATACTAATGTTCTAAAAGTTTTAGATTCTTTTGCCTCAAATACTGAACACTCAATGGTTTACGAGATAAAAGGCGATGCACTTCTTGGGTTAAAAAAAGCAGAACTAGCAATAGAGCAATATCAATTAGCTATAGACAACGTTCGTGATGAGTCTCAAAAATCTATTCTCAATATAAAAATTAATTCGATCCAGCTATAAAAATGAAAACAAACATAGCTTTTGCAATTACGCTCTTTTTTATTTCATCCTGCTCAACTCTTGCTTTTTGGTCTGATGATTCAGAAGAAGAGAATTCTGAACCTGCGAAGCTTTTTAAGATACAAAATCAATATCCAATAGAGATTGAATGGAGAAGATCTCTTGATGGAGAGAACGATTTGGGTTCGTTTGTGCCATCTTTTTATTCTGGCGAAATGATAATAGCTGATCCTAAAGGCAACCTTTTATCGATTAATCCAATTAATGGTAAAACCATTTGGGATATGAATCTCAAAAGAGACTTGTCTGCGGGAACTTCATCTGGTTTTGGTAAGATCATCGTTTCTGATACTAATGGTTTTGTTATTGCCATTGATTCAGTTACAAAAGAAACTTTATGGGAAAAAAATATTGGAGGGGAAGTTTTATCTAATGGAGTAATTTCTGCTTCTTTGGTGCTACTGAAAAATTCTGTTGGGGAATTAGTAGCATTAGACGGTACAACGGGTGAACAAAAATGGTCTTTTAGATCTCAATTACCAGCACTTACAGTTCGAGGTACTGGCGAACCCATTATTGAAAATGGCACTGTTTTCTCTACATTCGACAATGGAAGATTAGGGGCATTTCAACTAGATACTGGATACTTCCTTTGGGATGGTCCAATTTCTTTTGTTGAGGGTACCTCTGAATTAGAGAATTTAATAGATTCTGATTCATCGCCAGTAATTGCTCAACAATTAATATTTGCTACAAATTATCAAGGCAGATTAACCGCTTTTGATATCGCTCAAAAAAGGCCTGTTTGGAATGCAGAAGCATCGTCATTTCATTCTCCTGTCATTGGAAACAATATGCTCATGGTCATCCAAGATGATGGCTCTATATTATCTTTTTCAATGACAAACTTGTCTCCATCTTGGAGCTCGGAAGAATATTTGCGCAGAGAACTTTCAAATGGATCTATGCTTAATAATTTAATGATCGTTGGGGATTTAGAAGGTTACGTCCATATTATCAACCCTTTGACTGGAATAACCCTTGGAAGAAGAAAGGTTTCAAGTAATCCAATTATGAAGATAGTGTCTTTTAGAAGTCTTGCATATGTTATTGATCAAGAATCTAATATAGTTGCAGTTTCTTTTTAAGATGTATTTGAACAATGTTAAATTCTATAGCAATTCTTGGTCGACCGAATGTTGGCAAATCATCTCTATTTAATAAGTTAACAAAAACGCGAAATGCAATTGTTTCAGACCATTCTGGTCTAACTAAAGATAGAAATTTTGGATACCTATCCATAAAAAATCAACGTTTTTTAATTATAGATACAGGTGGTATAGGCTCAGATATTACCGAATTCAGTGATGCGATTACCGAACAAGCAATAATTGCAGCAGAAGATTCTAATCTAATATTGCTAGTTATTGATTCATCTCAGGAGCTAACGCATGACGATATAAATCTGCTTGAAGTAATTCGCAAAATGAATAAACAATTCTTTGTTGTGTTAAATAAAATTGACATCAAAAAACAATCGAGCGCAAATGATGACCTAATGCGAAAAGGAGTAAGAGATCTGATTAAAATTAGTGCCGAGCATTCCCAAGGAATAAAAGATTTACAAATTCAAATTTCAAATCAATTTGATTCACTTGTCGAAGATGATGATGAGATACAAGGAACAAAAATAGCAGTTATAGGAAGGCCAAATGCTGGTAAATCAACTTTTATTAATCAATTTACCAAACAAAATCGTTTAATTGTTTCTAATATTCCCGGCACGACCATAGATTCTATTCATGTTTCGTTTTCATTTGATGAAAAAGATTATGTTTTTATTGATACTGCAGGAATTAGAAAAAAATACAAACAAAGTCATGCCGTAGAGTATTTTTCTTATGTAAGAGCCATGCATTCAGTAGATGAATCAGACATTGTGCTGATGTTAATTGACGCAACAAATGGAGTTGTAGATCAAGATCTAAGAATTTTAAATTTAGTAAGAGGTTATGGCAAACCTGTCATTGTAGCTTTGAACAAAATCGATGAGTTGTCTAGAAAAAATATTCTTCAATTAATCGAGACTAAGAAATTCCAAAATTCCGCATTAAATAATTTACATGTAATAAAAATTTCTGCACTACATAAACATGGTTTCAAAAAACTATTTAATACAATTTTAAGGGTTAATAAACTGGCGAAAACTAATTTTTCAACTGGACGTTTAAATAAACTTCTCAAAAAATTTACATCCTCAATCAATCTTCCAAGTGTGTCTGGAAGACAGGTAAAAATGCGATACGTTCATTTTGGAGGCATTCATCCAACAAAATTAATCATCCACTCTAATGTTTCTTCTAAAATTCCTTCAAATTTTAAACAATACTTGATCAATTCTTTCAGAGATGAACTCAATCTTAAAAGCATTGATTTAAAAATTAACTTTAAGAAGGGCGAAAATCCTTATGATGGTAAAAAAAATAAATTAACCACAAGGCAAATTAAAAAGAAAAAAAGGCTTGTTAAATATACTAAAAAGAGCAAGTAATATTTATAATTTGTAGTATTACTACTTCATAAATGCACTATAAATGCTATTAATTAAGTATTTATAATTATATTGACAATCATTTAGATATAATTTCAAATCTCACTACAAAATTATTTAGAATATATCTTAAATAGTTGTTACAATATTAAACATACGACATAATAAGGGAACATTTGTCTACTAACCACAACAAAATTAGACCTGTTTACAGGCCTGTGTATATTAATTTAATGCAGATTAGACTGCCTGTGTCTGCACTGATTTCAATTACTCACAGATTATCTGGTATTTACAATTTTTTTATTACACTTCCAATTTCGCTTTATCTTCTATATTTTTCAACAAAAAGTTATAATGATTTCATTTTAATTCAGGACACATTGAGTCAGCCTAATATAATATCAACATTTGTTACTTTTAGCTTTCTTGTTTATGCCTATCATATACTTACAGGTATTAGACATTTATTACAAGATGTTCATATCGGTGAATCATTAAGTGCATCTAGTAAATCTGCGTATTTAGTTTTAATTATTTGGTTCTCATTATCTTTTCTTTTAATGATGAGGCTATACTTATGAAAGGTTCATCATTATTCTATTGGCTTCGCTTATCAGCCCTATTTATGCTGGGATATACCGTCTGGGTATCAAGTTTTATTCTTATCAATCAACCTGTTGAATACAATTCTTGGATATCGTTTACTAATCAAACATTTTTCCAATTATCAACAACCTTTGCAGCTTTTTTTTTCTTAGTTCATACATTTATAGGCTTGTGGACAGTTGGTACAGATTACTTTACGCCAAGAACTCTTGGATTTCTTCATCCAACTTTAGCCAAATATGCAGACCTCATTAGAAGCGGATATACATTTTTATTTGTAGCTTTGGGCGTATTAATTGTTACTACTACTTTATTTATTATTTGGAGTTAAATTTTGAGTATTTTGAATTCTTCTAATATCTCTACTCTTGAGTTTGATGTGTTAGTCATTGGTGGAGGTGGTTCAGGAATGAGAACCTCTCTAGAGTTAGCTAAATCCGGATTAAAAACAGCTGTTGTATCAAAAGTTTTTCCAACTAGGTCTCATACTGTCTCAGCTCAAGGAGGCATAACTTGTGCAATTGCTAGTGCTGACCCTCAAGATGATTGGCGTTGGCACATGTACGATACTGTAAAAGGATCAGATTATATTGGAGATCAAGATGCTATAGAGTACATGTGTTCCGAAGGACCAAAAGCAGTTTTTGAACTTGAGCATATGGGGTTACCTTTTTCTAGAACTGCAAATGGTCGAATTTATCAACGGCCATTTGGTGGTCAGTCAAAGGATTTTGGAAAAGGTGGTCAGGCAGCAAGAACATGTGCTGCAGCAGATAGAACAGGACATGCTTTGTTGCATACTCTTTATCAGAACAATGTAAAAGAGGGATCTAATTTTCTAAATGAATGGTTTGCAGTTGATTTGGTTCTCAATCAATTGAAAGAAGTTACAGGAGTTATTGCATTTTCTATTGAGTCCGGAGAGGTTGCATATTTAAAAGCTCAAGCAACTGTCCTGGCAACAGGAGGAGCTGGCAGAATATATTCTTCAACAACAAACGCACTCATAAATACTGGTGATGGTCTTGGAATGTCTCTGAGAGCTGGCATCCCTGCACAAGATATGGAAATGTGGCAATTCCATCCGACAGGTATTTATGGAGCGGGATCTCTTGTTACAGAGGGATGCAGAGGTGAAGGAGGCTATCTCATCAATAAAGATGGAGAAAGGTTTATGGAACGATATGCTCCTAATGCTAAAGATCTTGCCGGAAGAGATGTTGTTGCTCGTTCAATGGTGTTAGAAATTCTCGAAGGTCGAGGATGTGGGGATGAAAAAGATCACGTGTTTTTAAAGCTTGATCATCTTGGCGCAGATGTTTTAAATGCAAAATTACCAGGCATCTGTGAGTTGTCTAGAACTTTTGCAGCAGTAGATCCAGTCTACGAACCAATTCCAGTAGTTCCAACATGTCATTATATGATGGGTGGAACTCCAACAAACATTCATGGCCAAGCATTTAAAATTAGTAGTTCTAATGATGAATATATTCCAGGACTTTTTTCGGTTGGAGAGGCAGCATGTGTTTCAGTGCATGGTGCTAACAGACTTGGTGGCAATTCTCTTTTAGATTTGGTTGTTTTTGGTCGAGCCGCTGGTATTCATATTAACCAAGCTATGAAATCTGGTGGCGGTGTTGCGGATGCAAGCAAAGATGACATTGATAAAGCTCTTCATAATTTAAATATATTAAACGAATCTTCATCAGGCTTTGAAGTTTCAACAGTAAAAAAAGAACTTCAAGAAGTTATGCAAAATTATTTTGGTGTATTTAGAAGAGGCGATTATATGGAGAAAGGTGTTGCAGCCTTAAATGATATTCGTGAAAAGATTGAAAATCTTCATTTAAAAGATAAAAGTGCTGCGTTTAATACAAATAGAGTAGAGGCTATAGAGCTGCAAAACTTGTTTGAGGTTGCTGAGGCGACTGCAATTTCTTCTCTTCAAAGAACTGAGAGTAGAGGAGCGCATGCAAGAGAGGATTATCCTGATAGAGACGATGAAAATTGGTTATGTCATTCGTTATATGACCCGACAACAAAAATTTTAGGCAAAAGACATGTAAATTTTGAGCCTTCTCAAGTTGAAGCATTTCCACCCAAAGTAAGAACTTACTAAGAATAAATAATGACACTTAGCATCAATATTTACAGATATAACCCAGAAAAGGACAAATTTCCTTATATGCAAAGTTTTGAATTTGAAAAGCCTAAGAGAGATATTATGGTCTTAGAATTGCTCAATCAGCTGAAAGAAAAAGATCCTACAATTTCATACAGACGGTCCTGCAGAGAAGGAGTTTGTGGCTCCGATGGAATGAACATTAATGGAAAAAATGGTTTAGCTTGTATCACACCATTATCATCAGTGATCAAAAAAAATAAGCTAGATCTTCGACCGTTACCGGGCCTTCCTGTTGTTAGAGACTTAGTTGTAGATATGACTGAGTTTTACGCCCAATATGAAAAGATTAAGCCATTTCTTCAAAATGATACTCCTGTTGATATTGGAGAGAGGTTGCAATCACCTGAAGATAGGGACAAGTTAGATGGTCTCTATGAATGTATTCTCTGTGCTTGCTGCTCAACAAGCTGTCCATCCTTTTGGTGGAATCCTGATAAGTTTGTTGGTCCAGCAGCTCTTCTTCAGGCATATAGGTTTATCGCAGATTCGAGAGATACAAAAACTGCAGAGAGACTTCAAAGTCTATCCGATCCATTTAGCGTTTACAGATGTCATGGGATTATGAACTGCGTGAGCGTTTGTCCTAAGGGACTTAATCCTAATGAAGCTATTGGAGAAATTAAGTCAATGCTTCTTTCAAATAAAAGTAATCAAAATATTATTACTTCTGATAAAGCTGGATAATAAATGAATAACATGGAACATCTTCGGTCAACTTCCCACACCGCAGGTGCCCAAAGCGCATATTTGGAATCTTTGTATGAGTCATACCTAAGGGATTCTTCCTCAATTCCTGAAGACTGGAAAATATATTTTGACTCTCTGCCTCAAGTAAACGGATCCAATGAAGAAATTTCTCATCAAGAAGTTATCAATAGATTTAAAGAGGACGAAGTTAATCCTTCTGTTCAAAATATTTCAGGAGAAACCAAATCAAATGTTAATCAAACTAAAGTATTTCAAGTAATAGAAGCATACAGAAATAGGGGGCATCAAAAAGCTAATTTAGATCCCTTGGGATTAAAGCCTGTCAGACATGTAGATGATCTAAATATTGAATTTTATGGATTGGATTCATCAAATCTATCAGAAGTATTTAATTTAGATTCATTCAATATAGGCAAAAGATCAGCCACTTTGTCAGAGATTTTGAAAGCGTTAGAATCGATATATTGTTCTACTTTAGGCATTGAATACAATCATATCTCCTCATTGTCTGAGAGACTATGGTTTCAAAAACGTTTGGAGCCTAACCTTGGAAAATTAAATTTTAATCCCGACGAGCAAAAATATATTTTGAAGCGCCTAAGTTCAGCAGAAGGCCTCGCAAAATTCTTAGCATCAAGATATCCAGGTATGAAAAGATTCGGAATCGATGGCGCTGAATCGTTAATTCCGTTAGTGGATAGCCTTATTCAGAATTGTGGTGTATTTGGTGCGGAACAAATTTGCTTTGGAATGGCTCATAGAGGTAGATTAAATCTGCTAGTAAATGTGCTTGGGAAATCTCCAAAAGAACTATTTACTGAATTTGAAGAAGATTATGAATTAGAGGGCGCAAGCACAGGAGATGTAAAGTATCATCTTGGCTCTTCAACCAACATATTAACTCCAAATGGAGAGGTTCATGTATCACTTGCAAATAATCCATCTCATCTTGAAATTGTTGATCCAGTTGTCCTTGGCTCGGTCAGAGGAAGACAAGATAGAATTAAAGATGAAAATAAAGAATTAGTAATTCCCATTTTGATTCACGGTGATGCGTCTTTTTCGGGGCAAGGAGTTGTGATGGAAACTCTTCAAATGTCTCAAACTAGAGGTTACGGAGTTGGAGGCACTATACATGTAATAGTTAATAATCAAATCGGTTTTACTACTTCAAATGAGGAAGATTCTCGATCAACACAATATGCAACTGACGTTGCCAAAATGATTGAAGCCCCTGTTATTCATGTAAATGGAGATGATCCAGAAATGGTGGTTTTTGCTGCAAAATTAGCATGTGAATACAGATATAACTATAAAAAAGACATTGTTATAGATATGTTTTGCTATAGACGAAGGGGTCATAACGAAGCTGATGAACCATCCTCCACTCAACCCATCATGTATCAGAAAATTGCCGAACAGACTTCTGTGAAAACTGCATATCAGGAAAAGCTGATCTCATTGGGAGTCATTACTCAATCAGAGTGTGATGAGTCAGAGAAAAGTTACAGAGTAGCAATAGAAAAGGGAGATTCCGTTGTTCATAACCTCTCTACAAAACCAAATGAATCAATGTGGTTTGATTGGACTCCATACATGGATCAAAAAGGTGATGTTAAAATCAAGTCTTCATTTAGCAAGAAAAGATTTAAAGATCTTGCTCATCAAGCATTCATGCCTCCAAAAGATTTTGTTTTGCAAAAGCAGGTAGATAAAATTTTTTCTGACAGACGCCAAATGGCAGACGGAAAAATTCCTGTTAACTGGGGTTTTGCAGAAAATATGGCATATGCAACCTTGCTCGATCAAGGATATCCAATAAGATTTTCTGGGCAAGACATAAGACGGGGAACATTTTCTCATCGCCATGCTGTTGTATTAAATCAACAGGATGGTAAAGGCTTTATGCCTTTAGTCGATATTGCAAAAAATGCAGGCACAACTCTTGATGTATATGACTCGCTTTTATCTGAAGAAGCTGTTCTTGGTTTCGAATATGGTTATTCTGCCACGAGTCCAAAAGGGCTGGTAATGTGGGAGGCGCAATTTGGTGACTTCGTTAATGGAGCGCAAGTAGTTATTGATCAATTTATTGTTTCTGCTGAACACAAATGGGAAAGACTCTCAGGATTAGTCATGCTGCTTCCGCATGGTTATGAGGGACAAGGTCCAGAGCATAGCAGTGCAAGATTAGAGAGATTTTTGCAACTTTGTGCGTATGAAAATATTCAAGTTTGTGTTCCTAGTACCCCTTCTCAAATTTACCATTTACTCAGATTTCAAACCATTCGAATGATGAGAAGACCGCTTGTAGTGATTTCTCCTAAGAGTCTGCTAAGAAATCCAAATGCGGTGTCTAATTTAGATGAGCTTACAGATGGATCTTTCAAATATGTAATTGATGATTCGGTTGATTATCCTGAAAAGGTTAGCAAAATAATTATGTGTTCAGGTAAAGTCTTTTATGATTTAGCATCAAAAAGAGACAATCTTGGTATGGATTCTACTGCCATAATTAGGATTGAGCAGCTTTATCCATTTCCTTACGATACCCTCGAAAAGATCTTAAAGACTTATGAAAATGCAACAAGCTTTGTATGGTGTCAAGAAGAGCCAACAAATCAAGGAGCATGGTTCAACCACAGACATAGACTTCAAGAAGTTATTGACAGATTAAACCTTAACAAAGAAATTGGATTAGTCAGTCGCGAAGCTTCTTCTGCTCCCGCCGTAGGTTTAAATAAATTACACATTCAACAACAAGAAGCACTAGTAATAGAGGCTTTATCTATAGAGAAATAAAATGACAACTGAAATTAAATCACCAACATTTCCAGAATCAGTAGCTGATGGAACAATTGCGAACTGGGTAAAAAAAGAAGGCGATCGTGTTAAGCAGGATGAAGTAATTGCCGAAATTGAAACTGATAAAGTTGTACTAGAGGTTGTTGCTCCATTTGATGGTGTTGTTTCAAAAGTGTTTAAGCCTGCTGGAGAAACTGTTCTTAGTGCTGAATTAATTGCAGAATTTACAAAGGAAGATATTAATCAAACATCTGAGGCTCCAAAGAGCGAAAATATTTCTGAGCCAAAAAAAGAAAAAGCAGTTGAAATCAATAATGAAGCCAAAGATTCTGTCACAAAGAATGGGCCAGCAGTTAAAAAACTTTTAAAAGAACATGATCTTAATGAAGGTGAAATAGAAGGTTCTGGTAAAAATGGAAGAATTACTAAATCAGATATTGTTAATCATTTAGATGTCCCTCTAACTAAAGATCAAGAGACAGTTAGTCCATCGATTAAAGCTCCATCATCTCCTCAAGAGAGGCTTGAAGAACGAGTTCCAATGTCTAGGCTTCGTTCAACAATAGCTAACAGATTGCTAACTGTTAAGCAGGAAACAGCAATGCTGACAACTTTTAATGAGGTCGATCTAAAGCCAGTTAAAGATCTGCGAGCAAAATATGGTAAGGAATTTGAAGATGAGCATGGGGTGAAATTAGGGTTTATGGGTTTCTTTGTTCTGGCAGCAGTGCAAGCATTAAAGAAATTTCCTGTTGTAAATGCCTCCATTGACGGAAGTGATATTGTTTATCATGGTTATCAGGACATAGGAGTTGCTGTTTCTACTGATAGAGGTTTGGTTGTTCCAGTTATTAGAGATGCAGGTAATTTACGAATTGCTGATGTTGAGAAATCGATTTTAGACTACTCGGATAAAGCAAGGCATGGAAAATTGTCAATCTCAGAAATGCAAGGAGGCACATTTACAATTTCTAACGGAGGAGTTTTTGGGTCGCTGTTATCTACTCCTATCCTTAATGCTCCGCAAACTGCGATATTAGGAATGCATACGATCCAAGATCGTCCAGTAGCAATCGATGGAGAAATAGTTATTCGTCCGATGATGTATCTAGCTTTGAGTTATGATCATCGATTACTAGATGGAAAAGAAGCTGTCTCTTTTCTTATAGCTATCAAAGACCAATTAGAATCTCCTGAAAAACTTTTATTAAACTTATAAGGTCTGCAGATGTACGACATTATTGTAATTGGAAGCGGGCCGGCTGGTTATGTTGCGGCAATAAGAGCATCTCAATTAGGCTTAAAAACTGCGTGCATTGAAAAATCCTCTTGTAATAATAAACCACAATTAGGAGGTACTTGTCTTAACATAGGTTGCATTCCATCAAAAGCACTATTGGATTCATCACATCGATATGCAGATGCTCTAAATCATTTCTCTGATCATGGAATAAAGGTTACCAAGCC
>CABXUO010000008.1 GCA_902515455.1 uncultured SAR86 cluster bacterium | reverse complement strand
GGCTTCTTCTTCTTGGCATATTTATTTACCTTTCTTAGCTCCATACTTTGACCTGCGCTGCTTTCTATTGGCTACCCCAGATGTATCTAGCGAACCCCTAACAGTATGATATCTAACACCAGGAAGATCTTTAACTCTTCCACCACGTATCAAAACAACAGAGTGCTCTTGAAGGTTATGACCTTCGCCACCAATGTAAGAGGTTACCTCATATCCACTTGTTAACCTGACTCTACAAACTTTCCTTAAAGCTGAATTAGGTTTCTTGGGAGTTGTTGTATATACACGAGTGCAAACTCCTCTTCGTTGAGGGGATTTTTCCAAAGCAGGAACATCAGTTTTCCTCACCTTAGGTTTACGAGGTTTTCTTATTAATTGGTTTACAGTAGCCATAATTTATTGTTTGGACGCGATTTTATAGACATGATTCACTACGGTCAACATTATTCCTCAGTTTCTTGTAATTCTTGTCTTAATGCCGCTTCAATGTCGTCCTCAGATAGCATTGATTCACTTGAATCACTTGCTTTCTTGGCTGCCATTTGATCATGGAACTCCATTCCAGTACCGGCAGGTATCAGTCTTCCGACAACAACATTCTCTTTTAAGCCTCTCAAATGATCAACCTTACCTGTCACAGACGCCTCAGTAAGAACACGTGTAGTTTCTTGGAAAGAGGCAGCAGAAATAAAAGAATTAGTTGTCAGTGAAGCTTTAGTGATACCAAGTAAAACTCTCTCAAAACGAGCAGGTTCTTTGTTTGCGGCAACAGCTTTTGCGTTTTCTTCAACAAGCTCAGCATATTCAACTTGATCACCTTGAATAAACTTTGTATCTTCACCATCTATAATTAACGCTTTTCTAAGCATTTGACGCAAAATAGTTTCGATATGCTTATCATTAATGAGAACTCCTTGAAGCCTATAAACATCCTGAATTTCGTTAACTATAAAGTTAGTTAACTGAGGAATGCCTCTCAAGCGCAAAATATCATGAGGACTGAGTGGACCATCAGATATAATGTCACCTTTTTCTATTCTCTCACCCTCAAAAACTGTAAGAATTCTGTGTTTAGGAATAAGCATCTCAACATTTTGGGTTTTCTTAGTTGCCCCATCAGGAGTTATGACAAGTCTGACCTTTCCTTTGGTTTCTTTGCCGAAAGCTATAATTCCACTTTCTTCAGCAAGCACAGCTGCGTCTTTGGGCTTCCTAGCCTCAAATAAGTCTGCTACCCTTGGAAGACCGCCAGTAATATCTTTAGTCTTTGACCCCTCTAGAGGTATTCTTGCTAAAACTTCTCCGGCATGTAGCTTCTTGCCATCTTTTAAATTTACCAATGCCTTTGCAGGTAAAGAATAATTAGCAGGCGTTTTGTGCTCACCAAGTGGAACTGGTTTACCTTTTGCATCGACCAAAGCAATGGATGGAACCTTATCTTTTCCTGCAGAAGGTCTTTCAGCAACGTCAATTACCTCAATACTGCTCAGTCCTGTCAGCTCATCTGTTTTAGATCGAACAGTGACACCATCGTCTATATCAGTGAATTGAACTATCCCTTCAACCTCACTAATTATCGGACGAGTATATGGATCCCAGCCTGCAATTTTTAGGCCTGGTTCAACATTAGTTTGGTCTTTGACAAATAACGTTGCTCCATAAATTAATTTATGTTGCTCTATTAATTTGCCTTTTTCGTCTGTCAAGGTAACTTGGCTATTTCTTGACACAACGACTTCCAGCTTATCTTTATTAGTAACTGTTTTCATGTCTGAAGAAAAATTAATCATTCCAGAATTATTAACAACAATTGCATTATCCTCAGACGAACTCGATGCAGCTCCACCAATGTGGAAAGTACGCATTGTTAATTGAGTTCCTGGTTCACCTATTGACTGCGCAGCAACAACTCCAACTGCCTCACCTCTATGCACTAAGTGACCCCTAGCCAGATCTCTACCATAGCATTTAGAACAAACACCATAACTTGCTTCACAAGTCATTGGTGATCTAACCATTAATGATGATATGTTTAGCTCATCAATTTTCTTTACTGAATCTTCGTCAATAAGATGGCCAATTGGATAAACTTCGTCGCCATCTGGACTAGAAATTGGTTCGGCAATAACTCTTCCAAGAATTCTTTCGGTTAGAGGTTGAATAATATCTCCTCCCTCAACAATTGATGAAACTACAATAGATTGATCAGTGCCGCAATCGTCCTCAACCACAACTGAATCCATGGCAACATCGCAGAGTCTTCGAGTTAAATATCCTGAGTTAGCTGTTTTTAAAGCTGTATCAGCAAGTCCTTTTCGCGCCCCATGAGTAGAAATAAAGTACTGAAGAACAGATAATCCCTCTCTGAAATTTGCTGTAATGGGAGTTTCAATGATTGATCCATCAGGCTTAGACATCAAACCTCTCATTCCTGAAAGCTGTCTAATCTGCGCAGGAGAACCCCTAGCGCCAGAGTCAGCGTATATGTAAACAGAATTAAATGATGCTTGATCAACTTCTTTACCTTCGGTATCTGAAACTTGATCAGTACTAATTTTTGCCATCATAGCCTTCGCAACTTTTTCATTTGCACGGGACCAAATATCAATTACTTTGTTGTAACGCTCACCTTGAGTTACAAGACCAGATTCGTATTGAGATTCAATAGATTTGACTTCTTTCTCAGCTGCATCAATGATTGATGGTTTCTCTTCAGGGATTACAAAGTCATCTACACCAATCGAGGATCCAGATCGAGTTGAATGCTCGAACCCAAGATACATTAGTTGATCAGCAAAGATCACAGTATCTTTAAGACCAGCTTTTCTGTATGAGATATCAATTAAATTAGAAACGGATTTCTTATCTAATGTTTTATTTACATTATCAAAACCAACCTCAATAGGTGTAATTCTCCAAACCAATACTCTTCCAACAGTAGTGTCTTCTAAGAAAGTTCCTTTATCAGCGTTGGTAATCCTGACTTTAATATTTGCATGAATATCAATGGTTTCAGACTCATATGCTCTAAGCACCTCATCAGGGTTACTAAAGACTCTTCCATCACCCTTAACATTAACTTTATCTCTGGTCATATAATAAAGCCCCAAAACTATATCCTGAGTTGGATTGATAATTGGCTCGCCGTTAGCTGGAGACAAAATATTGTTTGTTGACATCATTAAAGCACGAGCTTCAAGTTGAGCTTCAATGGATAGAGGAACATGAACAGCCATCTGGTCACCATCAAAGTCTGCATTAAATGCAACGCAAACTAAAGGATGTAATTGTATAGCCTTTCCTTCAACAAGCAGAGGTTCAAATGCTTGGATACCTAGCCTGTGTAATGTAGGAGCCCTATTTAGTAGAATTGGGTGCTCTCTAATTACCTCTTCTAAAATTTCCCAGACTTCAGGAGTTTCTCTTTCAACAAGCTTTTTAGCAGCTTTGATAGTTGTAGCGAGTTCGTTTTGCTCAAGTTTTCCGTATACATATGGTTTAAATAATTCAAGGGCCATTTTTTTAGGTAGTCCACATTGATGTAATTTCAAATTTGGGCCCGCCACAATCACAGACCTACCAGAATAATCAACACGCTTTCCTAATAAATTTTGTCTAAATCTTCCACCCTTACCTTTAATCATATCTGCAAGAGATTTAAGCGGACGTTTGTTAGTTCCAGTAATTACTCTTCCTCTTCTTCCATTATCAAGAAGAGCATCAACACTTTCTTGAAGCATTCTCTTTTCATTTCTAACTATAATATCTGGTGCGCTTAACTCTAGAAGGCGCTTTAATCTATTATTCCTATTAATCACTCTCCTATAAAGATCATTAAGATCTGATGTAGCAAACCTACCTCCCTCTAAAGGAACTAAAGGCCTTAGATCAGGAGGTAATACTGGTAGCGCATTCATAATCATCCATTCTGGTTTATTCCCTGACTCATTGAATGCTTCAAGAAGTTTTAGTCTTTTTGATAATTTTTTTAGCTTAGTTTCTGAATTAGTCTGCGGAACTTCCTCGCGTATAATTCTAATCTCTTCCTCTAAATCAAGTTCCTGTAATAACATTTGCACAGCTTCTGCACCCATTGAAGCTGTAAATTCATCGCCGTATTCATCAAATGCTTCAACAAACTCTTCCTCAGTTAAAATTTGACATTTTTCTAGGTCAGTTAAACCTGGGTCAGTTACGATATAGCTTTCAAAATATAAAACTCTTTCAATCTCTCTAAGTGTAATGTCTAGCAGCAAGCCTATTCTTGAAGGCAACGATTTTAAAAACCATATGTGAGCAACAGGAGCAGCAAGTTCTATGTGCCCCATTCTTTCTCGTCTTACTTTTGCTAAAGTAACTTCTACGCCGCACTTCTCGCAAACAACACCTCGATGTTTCATGCGCTTGTATTTACCACAAACGCACTCATAATCCTTTACAGGTCCAAAAATTTTTGCACAAAAAAGACCATCTCTTTCAGGTTTAAAAGTTCGATAGTTAATAGTTTCAGGCTTCTTGACTTCACCAAATGACCATGATCTGACCATCTGAGGAGAAGCTAATCCAGCAGTGATGGAAGAAAAATCTTCTTGCTTAGTCTTTAACGAATTTAGTAAATCTTTCAATTATTTCTCCTAGTTTTCTGAATCAAGTTCTAAGTTAATTCCAAGTGATCGAATTTCTTTTGTCAAAACATTAAATGACTCGGGAATATTTGCATCCATTTCATAGTTTCCATCAACAATGTTCTTATACATCTTTGTTCTGCCTGGGACATCATCTGATTTAACCGTGAGCATTTCTTGAAGTGTATATGAAGCACCATAAGCTTCCAGAGCCCATACTTCCATCTCTCCAAATCTTTGACCACCAAATTGAGCTTTACCTCCCAGTGGTTGTTGAGTAACAAGGCTATATGAGCCTGTTGAACGTGCATGCATTTTGTCATCCACTAAATGATTTAATTTGATCATATACATGTATCCAACTGTTACAGGTCGCTCAAACTGTCTACCAGTTCTTCCATCAAAAAGAGTTAATTGGCCAGACTCAGGAAGATCAGCTAATTTTAGTAACTCTTTAATCTCAGATTCTTTAGCGCCATCAAATACAGGGGTTGCAATCGGCAAACCATCGGTTAAATTATTTGCTAAGGATTGTATTTCAGAATTATTTAATGAATTGAGGTCTTCTTTGATTGTTGCATTTTTGTTATACAAAACATCAAGATATTTTTTAAGCTCATCAGCTTTAGCTTTTTCTTTTAGCATTTTATTGATTTTTTTACCTATACCTTTTGCAGCTGAGCCCATATGAGTTTCAAGTATTTGGCCAACATTCATTCGGGAAGGAACGCCCAAAGGATTTAAAACTATATCAACAGGATTGCCATCAACATCATACGGCATGTCTTCAATTGGCATGATCTCAGATATAACTCCCTTATTACCATGTCTACCAGCCATTTTATCTCCTGGTTGAATTCTTCTTTTCACAGCCAGGTAAACTTTTACAATTTTGATTACTCCTGGAGCTAAATCATGTCCTCTTGTAATTTTCTGCTTTTTCTCATCAAAACTTTCTTGTATGTTTTTAATATATTGTTTCAAGGCATTTTCAGCACTTTCAATTTTGTTATTTATATTATCATCAGTGGTTCTTATTGATAAAAGATCATCAAGATTTATCTCTGATAAATCATCTACCGAAGCAGTTGAGCCTCTCTTAAGACCCGGAGCCTTTGAGATTTTTGTCCCTTTTATAAGATCTACTAAGCGGATTCTTGTTGCATCATTAATTATTTTGATCTGGTCATCAGAATCTTTTTTAGCAACAGATAAATGATCAGCTTCAATTGACTGAGTTCTCTCATCTTTTTCCATACCATCCCTAGTGAAAACCTCAACACCTATGACGGTCCCATTGATGCTTGAAGGTACTCTCAAGGAAGTGTCTTTAACATCGGAGGCTTTTTCACCAAAAATTGCACGTAGTAATTTTTCTTCAGGAGAAAGTTGAGTTTCGCCTTTAGGAGTAATTTTGCCCACTAAAATATCTCCAGCTTTTACTTCTGCTCCAACATAGACCATGCCACACTCATCTAGCTTTCCAAGAGAGCCTTCACCTACGTTTGGTATATCAGCGGTAATTTCTTCTGAACCTAATTTGGTATCTCTTGAAATACAAGTTAACTCTTGAATATGAATTGAAGTAAATCTGTCTTCTCTCGAAACTTTTTCAGACATTAAAATTGAATCTTCAAAGTTATATCCATTCCAGGGCATAAAAGCTATTCGAATATTCTGACCTAGTGCCAATTCTCCATTATCAACAGATGGTCCATCCGCCAAAATGTCTCCAAATTTAATTTTGTCCCCAACAGACACAAGAGGCCTTTGATTAATGCAAGTGTTTTGATTTGATCTTGTGTATTTTGTGAGGTTATAGATGTCGACAGCATTATTTGAATTTTTAGCATCAGTAACGCGAACAACTATTCTTGCAGCATCAACATTTTCAACAACACCATTATTTTTTGCTACAACGCATACACCAGAGTCGCCTGCAACAATCGTTTCAAAACCTGTTCCAACAAGAGGCTTCTCAGGTTTAAGGACTGGAACAGCTTGACGCATCATATTTGAACCCATAAGAGCTCTATTTGCATCATCGTGTTCTAAGAAAGGTATCAACGATGCTGCGACAGAAACTACCTGTTGAGGAGCCACATCCATTAAATCGATCCTTTCAGGACTCATCAATGCTGAGTCACCATTGTGTCGAACTGGAACAAGATCATCGACAAACTTACCTGATTTATCTAACACAGCGTTTGCTTGTGCAATAACATGTTCTCCTTCATCAATTGCTGATAGGAAAATAATATCATTAGTAACCTTACCCTTAATTACTTTTCTATAAGGACTCTCAATAAATCCAAAACTATTAGTTCTTGAGTAGCATGCAAATGAGTTGATCAATCCGATATTTGGCCCCTCAGGAGTTTCAATTGGACATAACCTTCCATAATGAGTTGGATGAACATCCCTGACCTCAAAACCTGCTCGCTCTCTTGTTAGCCCGCCAGGCCCGAGCGCTGATACTCTTCGCTTGTGAGTAATTTCAGACAAGGGGTTATTTTGATCCATAAACTGAGATAACTGACTAGACCCAAAGAATTCTTTAATTGCAGCAGTCACAGGTTTTGCGTTAATAAGATCCTGAGGACCGAGTTCGTCAGCCTCAGCCATACTTAGTCTTTCTCTAACAGCTCTTTCAACCCTTATTAATCCAACTCTGAATTGATTAGCAGTCATCTCTCCTACTGATCTAACTCGTCTGTTGCCTAAATGATCAATGTCATCGACAGTGTCGTGACCATCTCTAATCGCCACAATACCTTGCATAACTCTTAAGATATCTGTTAAATCTAATATACCAGGAGAATCTTTTGATTCATCTATTTTTAGTCTACGATTAAATTTCATTCTTCCAACTTCAGAAAGGTCATAACGCTCATTATTAAAGAATAAATTTTGAAAGAGTTGCTCAGCTGAATCTTTTGTTGGGGGCTCACCCGGTCTCATCATTCTATATATTTCAACTAACGCTTCTAATCGATTAGAGGTAGGATCGGCCCTTAGAGTTGAGGATATGTAAGGACCTTTGTCTAATTCGTTAATGTATAAAGTGTGAATTTCAGTAATATTCAATTCTCTAAAGGACTCAATGATTGCCTGATCAATCTCTGTGTTTGAAGAAACTAAAACTTCTCCTGTCTCTTGATTAAACACATCTTTGGCTAAAACTTTTCCAATTAAAAAATCATCTTCAACTTTAAGTGAAGTAATTTTAGATTGCTCAAGCTCGCGGACATGTCTAGCTGTGATCCTTTTATTAGCTTCAACAATTACTTTTGATCTTACTTTCAGATCAACTGGCAATGTTTGACCCCTTAATCGAGATGGGATTAATTCGATACTCACACCAGCTTTTTCAATTTGGACAGTATCGACTTCATAAAAATTTTGTAGAATTTCTTCAGTGCCCATATCCATTGCTTTAAGAATTATGGTAGCTGGAATTTTTCTTCTTCTATCTATTCGACAAAATAAGTTATCTTTTGGATCAAATTCAAAATCTAACCATGAGCCTCTGTAAGGAATGATACGCGCAGAGTAGAGAACTTTACCTGATGAATGAGTTTTACCTTTATCATGATCAAAAAAAACACCAGGGGATCTATGAAGTTGATTGACAACAACTCTTTCAGTGCCGTTGATTACAAAAGAACCATTTTCAGTCATTAATGGTACCTCGCCCATAAAAACTTCACCTTCTTTTACATCTTTAACTTCTTGAAAGTTAGTATCCCTATCGTAAATTACTAATCTAACTACTATTCGAAGTGGAGCGGAATAACTTAAGCCCTGAATTAAGCACTCTTGAACTGTATAAACTGGTTTTCCTAGTTCATAAGAAACATATTCAAGGGCAGCATTACCAGATACGCTTGTAATAGGAAAAAGAGTTTGAAAAACTTCTTCAAGACCCTTATTCTCTCTAGCACCTGCCTCAACATGCTGTTGAAGGAATTGAGAGTATGATTCAAGTTGAGTCTCAATTAATTTTGGAAGCTCCATAACTTTTGGAAGTCTTCCGAAATTTTTTCTAATTCTTCTTTTTTCTGTATAGCTATATGACATATGTCGCCCTTTAAAATATTTTTTATTGAAAGATTACTTTAACTCTGCTGTTGCTCCTGCCTCAGTCAGTTGCTTGAGCATTTCTTCAGCATCAGCTTTCTTAACCGCTTCTTTTAAAGTGTTAGGAGCTCCATCAACTAAATCTTTAGCCTCTTTCAATCCCAGTCCAGTAATAGCACGAACAGCTTTAATTACCTGAACTTTTTGATCGCCTGCTGCAGTTAAAACTACATCAAAATCATCCTTCTCTTCAGCAGCCTCACCAGCGTCACCGCCAGCAGCAACAGGAGCAGCGGCTACAGCAGCAGCTGCAGTAACACCAAATTTCTCCTCTATAGCTGAAATAAGTTCAACCAAATCCATAACGGACATTTCTTCTATCGCACTTAGAATATCATCTTTAGATATTGCCATTTTTTTCTCCCAGATTTAGGCGTTAGCCTGTTTGTTGTCTCGAACTGCAGAAAGAACCCTAGCTAATTTGCTTGGTACTTCATTGAGAAGTGTCGCAAATTTACCTATAGGTGCTTGAAGTACGGCAGCTACAAGAGTTAGTGCTTCTTCTCGTGATGGCAGTGATGCAAGAACATCAATTTGTGATCCATCAAGAAGTTGCCCTTCCACAACCAAAGCTTTGATCTCAAGCGCTTCAAAGTTTTTTGCGTAAGTTTTTAACATCTTCGCTGCTGCACCAGGCTCAGCATATGAGAAAGCAAAAAGTGAAGGACCTGTTAACACTTCATCAGTACAACCAAAGTCAGTGCCTTCAAATGCTAATTTTGCAAGAGAGTTTTTAATAACCTGAATATGAACTCCAGACTCTGTTCCTTGTTTTCTAATCTCAGTTAACTCAGAAACCTTGAGGCCTCTTGCGTCTGAAATCACAAGCGAAGAAGCAGAAGCTGAAACTTCCTTAACTTCTTGAACTATTCTCTCTTTGTCTTCTCTAGCTAACGCCACAGCAATTCTCCTATTAATGCCTTTCGGCTAATCGGTGACAAACCGCCTACGCAATTTGAGCACCACCTACGTAGGAAATTAAGCTTTCGCACCTACGGTCTTTGACGGCTGCGTTTAACGCAACAATCTAGGATCAAAAAAGACCCTAAAACTTATACAACTAAGGATGCAGGAGCAACTTTAACTCCTGGTCCCATAGTACTACTCAAAGCAATGCTTCGAATATATGCACCTTTAGCAGTAGCTGGCTTCAACTTCTTTACTTCTTCAAGCATAGCCGCTGCATTTTCTTGAATTTGATTAGATGAAAATGAAACTTTACCTATGCACCCATGCAATATTCCATTTTTATCTGTTCTAAAACGAACTTGACCTGATTTAGCGTTATTGATTGCTTCACCAACTTTCTCAGTAACTGTTCCCGTCTTTGGATTTGGCATCAAGCCTTTTGGTCCAAGGACCTGTCCTAATTGCCCAACTATTTTCATAGCTGCTTGTGATGCAATTACAACATCAACTTCAATTTCTTCTTTTTTAAATTTCTCTGCCAGATCTTCCATGCCAACGAATTCTGCGCCTGCTTCATTAGCATCTTTTGCTTGATCTCCGTCGGCAAAAACAGCAACGGTAACTTTTTTACCTAAGGAATGCGGGAGTGTGATTGCACCTCTTACATTCTGATCAGACTTTCCTGGGTCAATACCTAGTCTAAGGGCAATATCTACTGATTCGTCAAACTTATTAGATTTAACTGATTGGAATATATTCATCGCCTCTTCTAAAGAGTATGTATTCTCTGGATTAACAAGTTCTAATAATTGTTTTTTCTTTTTTGTAAGCTTAGTCATTATTTAACTTCCACTCCCATGCTTCTTGCAGTTCCTTCAATAATTTTAACTGCCTGATCCATATCGTTTGCATTTAGATCTTTTTGTTTTGCAGTAACGATCTCTTCTAGTTGAGCTCGAGTAATTGAGCCGACTTTTTCTCTATTTGGTTCGCCGCTTCCCTTACTAATTCCAGCTGCTTTCTTGATTAAAACTGATGCTGGAGCCGACTTAACTTGAAAAGTAAATGATTTATCTTCGTAAACGGTAATTACTACCGGCAATGGTAAACCTTTTTCCATATTTTGAGTTTCTGCATTAAATGCATTACAAAAATCCATAATATTTACGGCTGCTTGACCAAGAGCTGGCCCAACTGGAGGGCTAGGATTTGCTGCACCTGCTGGTATTTGAAGTTTTAAGATTGTTGCTACCTTCTTTGCCATTATGTTTTCTCAATTTGTATAAAATCTAATTGAACAGGAGTAGATCTTCCTAGGATTTGAACTGAGACTTTCACACTGCTTCGCTCATAGTCAACTTCTTCGACGATACCGTTAAAATCGTTAAAAGGACCATCACAAACTCTAATAACTTCTCCAGGCTCAAACAATGTCTTAGGTCTTGGGGCTTCTTCTCCAACTTCAATTCTATTAATAATGTTATCTACATCAGCTTTAGATATGGGAGATGGCTTATCTTTTTTTCCGCCCACAAAGGTGCTGACTCTTGGAGTGTGCTTTACTAATTGCCAAGTATCATCATTCATTTCCATTTCGATTAATATGTAACCTGGAAAAAATTTACGTTCTGTTTTTTTCTTAGCGCCACTTTTTAACTCTACAACTGACTCAGTTGGAACTAAAATTTCTCCAAACTGATCCTTTAAACCAGCAAGCTCTATTCGCTCTTCCAAGGCAGCTTTAACTTTAAGCTCATATCCTGAATATGCCATTATTACGTACCAGTTCACTTTATCACTATCCTAAAATTAATTTTGTTAGCCAACTTAAAAGAGACTCTAGCGCCCAGAAAAATAAACATAGAACAATTATGGAACCAAAAACTACCATAAAAGTTTGAGTAGTCTCCATCCTAGTAGGCCAAACAACTCTTCTCATTTCCGTTCTTGACTCTCTCATTAGAGAGACTGCACCTTTTCCAAATATAGTAGTTGCAAGAATCACGGTTGCAACAATAAAAAGAGCGACAACTGCAAGGACTCTATATAAAAAAGCAACTTCGGTGTAATAACTGTTTCCAACTATAGCGGCGGAAAAGATGCTAATGGACACAAGCCATTTGATCTTATCGGCAATGTTTGATGATTTACCCTTTGCCATATTTCTTTATTAAACCAGCTCCTTGGCAGGCCAGGAGGGACTTGAACCCCCAACCTACGGTTTTGGAGACCGTCGCTCTACCAGTTGAGCTACTGGCCTAAATTTTCTCCTATAAAGAGACAAAAATGCCGAGCTTATATCTCGGCAAAATTGTAAAATTTTAAATTACTTAATAATCTTTGAGACTACGCCAGCTCCAACGGTTCTTCCACCCTCTCTAATTGCAAACTTTAATCCTTCGTCCATAGCAATTGGGGCAATAAGAGTAACTGTCATCTTAATGTTATCTCCAGGCATAACCATCTCTACACCATCGGGCAATACACAAGCACCAGTCACGTCAGTAGTTCTAAAGTAGAATTGCGGTCTATAGTTGCTAAAGAAAGGTGTATGTCTACCACCTTCTTCTTTGCTAAGAACGTATATTTCAGCTTCGAATTCTGTATGAGGATTAATAGATCCAGGGGCACTCAACACTTGCCCTCTCTCTACAGCATCTCTTTCAATTCCTCTTAAAAGAACTCCACAGTTCTCACCAGCTCTTCCTTCATCGAGAGATTTTCTGAACATCTCAACACCAGTACATGTTGTCGTAGTGGTATCTGAAATACCCACAATTTCTAAAGAATCGCCGGTCTTAACGATTCCGCTCTCAATTCTTCCAGTAACAACTGTTCCTCTTCCTGATATCGTAAAGACATCCTCTACAGGCATTAAGAAAGGCTTGTCTTCGTCTCTTTCTGGTATTGGAACAAATGAGTCAAGAGCTTCAACAAGCTTTGTTACTGCGTCAACACCAATTTCGGATGTATCACCTTCTAAAGCCTTTAATGCGCTACCTGTGATAATAGGAGTGTCGTCACCAGGGAAGTCATATTCATCAAGAAGTTCTCTGATTTCCATTTCCACTAATTCCTGTAATTCAGCATCGTCAACTTGATCAGCTTTATTTAAGAAAACTACAATTTTTGGAACTCCAACCTGACGCGCTAACAGAATGTGCTCTCTTGTCTGAGGCATTGGACCATCTGCAGCACTTACAACTAGGATAGCTCCATCCATTTGAGCTGCACCTGTAATCATATTCTTAACATAATCAGCATGACCAGGACAATCAACGTGTGCATAGTGTCTTTCGGTTGATACATATTCAACGTGAGATGTTGCAATGGTTATTCCACGCTCTCTTTCTTCTGGAGCATTATCAATTCCATCAAATGCAACAGCTTCACCACCATAAACTTCAGCGCATACTTTTGTTAGTGCCGCTGTAAGCGTAGTTTTTCCGTGATCAACGTGACCAATAGTTCCCACATTCACATGGGGAAGCGTTCTTTCGTATTTTTCTCTAGCCATTTCTTGCCTCTCTTTTTGAAATTAACTCTAAAATTTACCTATAAAATGGAGCTCATAACCGGACTTGAACCGGTGACCTCTTACTTACCAAGCAAGTGCTCTACCGCTGAGCTATATGAGCCCGAATTACAGTATCCAAATTTAAGGTGGCGTATTATCCCCTTAAAAATCGATAAACTCAACCTTTTTAACAGTAAATGTTCTATTAAAAAATGGTGGAGGAGGCTGGATTCGAACCAACGTACTCGTAGAGAACAGATTTACAGTCTGCCGCCTTTAACCACTCGGCCACTCCTCCATTTCAAGGGTGCTATTTTTGTTCTAGAATGAGCTGAAGTCAACTAGATTATTAATAACTTGCACAAATTAACACAAAAAGGCGTTTTGAAAGGCTTGAATCATGAAAATATAGACTTTTATCTTCTTGAAACAGTAGATTCAACAAATACATTTGCTAAAGACAAAGAATTACTTAAAAACTTCTTAATTGTAATTTCTGAGCAACAAACCGCCGGGAGAGGCAGGCATGGAAAGCAATGGTACAGTCCAGATAGTGGCAATATCTACATGACGATCAAATTCAAGGATAAAAATAACATCCCATTAAGTCTTATTATCGGACTTCTAATATCTGAGTCTATCGAATCTGTATCAGGTAAAAAAATTAATGCAGGGCTAAAATGGCCAAATGATCTTTTAATAAATAAACAAAAAATATGTGGCATTTTAGTTGAATCAGAAATTATAAATAGTGAAATAGAATTCATAGTTGGCATAGGAATAAATTATGCTCTGCCTAAAAAAGAGTCCTGGTGGGGGGAAATTGGCAAGCTTGCTAAAATAATGCCAAGGGAAAAACTAATAAATTCAATCTTACATGCAATTATTTATTATGCAGAAAACGGCTACCCAAATTGGTTAGCAGCCTGGGAAAAAAGATGCATGCATATTGGTGATGAGTTAAAAGTTATATCTAATAATCAACAAGATGAAGAAGTTGGTATCTTTCAAGGAGTCGATGAAAAAGGTAATATGCTCTTAAAAACATCGAATGAGTTGAGATCCATTAGTTCAGGAGAATGTTCAATTAAAGGGATATATTAAATTTATGAATCATACTGTTTTTAAAAAAGAAATTAATCATGATCAATCATCATCAATTAAATCAGTGGTATTTGGAGCTGGATGTTTTTGGGGAGTGGAAAGAAAATTTTGGTCTCTGCCTGGAGTGGTTATGACATCGGTTGGTTATGCTGGTGGTGACCATAACGAACCAAGCTATGAATTGGTTTGTGCAGGCATAACAGGCCATGCTGAGGTTGTAAAAGTTGATTACGATCCAGCGATTATTTCTCTCATGGAGTTACTAAAGATATTTTGGGAATGTCATGATCCTACTCAAGGAATGAGGCAAGGCAATGATGTTGGCACTCAATATCGATCAGTATGTTACTCTTCAAATAATGAAGATTTGATAACTATCAAAGAAAGCCTTATCAAATATCAAGAGAGCCTGAGTGAGTCCAATCTTGGAATGATTACAACTGAAGTAAAAATAGAAGATAAGTATTTTCTGGCAGAGGAATATCATCAACAATATCTTGATAAAAATCCCAATGGATATTGTGGTCTAGGTGGGACGGGTTGTGAATTAAGAATATAAAATGGCCCCATGTTGAGGCCATTTCTTTAAATTGTATTGATCAATCAGGATTGTACTGCTTTAAGCTTACTTCCATATAGGATCTTTTAAACTTACTATATTCTCTTGCTTTAGGACCATATTCAGCGAACTCTTTAGAATTATTTAAGCCACTTAAAAATGTTAAGGCATCTTGAACGGTATTAAATGATGCCCAAATTTCATGTGTAATGCCGGTTCCATTATTTCCTAAAAAATGTGTCTGCAAACCATATGCATTTGAAGCCCAATCATATTTTTCAATACTTTTAGAAAAGCTAAGCCATAAAGGAACAAACTTTGCTGGATCGATCACTTCAAGACTATATCGAAGGCTAACCAAGTTATCTGTCGTTTCTCCTGCAAGAACTTTACCAATGCTGTGAACAGTTAAAGTATCAGAGATAGTTTCTACCTCAAGTTCATTCATAGTTTTTCTAAACTCTCCCCCAGCTTTCGTGGTTGCAAAGAGTTCGCCAGCTTTTGCATATTGATCTGCGTCTTTAAAGTACCAGCTAACACCATGTGTTGACTCATCCCAGCCATTTTGCTGCAAAGCATAAAAATCAACTTCAAATTTTTCTTTTGCAACCATTGGGGAATTCATATACTTATCAAAAGCAGCAAAACACATTTCTGGTTCAGGACAATTGAACAAAAAATTTGTTTGATACATTGAAAAATTTTCTGGTAAATGATCATCAGCTGAAATTCCAAAGCTAAAAACCAAAGTAAATAATAAATATATTTTTTTCATAAGCTTTCTCTCAATAAATTAATAACGTGTAAATTATACACGCATAACGATTGAATTTACCGCAACAATTTTGTAACTTTCCACATTGAAATTATTGATGTAAAATTTCGGTCTTTGCCGGTATAGCTCAGTTGGTAGAGCAGTTGATTTGTAATCATCAGGTCCCGAGTTCAACTCTTGGTGCCGGCACCATTTCCTAAAAAACTACAAATAGATAATCAATAGAAGGATTACCAGACTCAGATATATTAAAACATACATATATCTTGCAAACTTGAAATCTTTCTCTAACTTATTTTCTTTTTTCATAAATTTTATATCTCACAATTCTGATCTAAACCCAGCACATGAGCAACTCTACCCATACCCATCCATCCAGCAATACAATATGTCAGATCCGTAATCTCTGCATCTGAAAAAACATCCTTTACCTCAACCCAAAATTTTTCATCATTAGATAATCCTTTTGGATCTTCACCCATAGCTTTAGCAAATTTGACTGCCAATAACTCCTTTTTGGATAAATGAACATAATTCTCACTGAGTAAATTAGAGTAAAAGTCTTTATTAGGCGCTTTACCATTTTCAATAACACCCTTAGTAATACCCATTTGATGCACGTCTCTTTTTGACTGCCAATTCATACAAATCATACAGCCATTAATCATCGCCGTAGCCATTCGTGCAGCTTCAAAGACCCTTAATGGAAGCTTGCTGTGTTGATATATTGCTAACGCAAATGCATTCCCAGCTCCGGATATTTCCTTTGCATAGATTTCACCAGGGCCTGTCATTACACTATCACTATCTTGGTTAAGGTTAATTCTCATATTTCTCCATTTTCGATCTTTTATTTATAACAATAAACAGAATATCATTCAAAAAATTTATTATTGGCACGTAAATTGCACTAAGTTATATGTACGTTAAGTATTCATTCTTTCCCCCAAATATAGAAGTTGAATACAAATTCACTAAATGCTTAGCGTACATTTTCCCCCTTAAAGAATGATAAAGGGCCTTTAAATAGGTCCTTTATGATTTTTTTATAAATTTAATTCTAATGTTAGATTGATTAATCGACCTCTTGGATCATGAACTCTTGTATCAAAACTAAAGTCTGGAGCGTCGTATAGTAGAGGTGCTTTTTTATCAAAGGCATTGATAATTCCCATACCAAATTTTATTTCGCCAATAGAACGCTGAAACGACTTTATTATTGAAAAATCATGTACTAAAAAAGATTTAACGTAATTTGTATAACCTAAACTTGCGGCAGATGCAGGGATCTGGCGGTCATTTGAATATCCATCAACATACCTTGAATTTATACCTATCCTTAAATCATTAATTGTCCAGCTGAAAAATGCATTTAATCTTAATTTAGGCAAGGAATGAGTATTAGCATCAAAGTTAAAATTTCCAACCCTGTTAACCATATTAAAATTATCTCCACCTTGATTCTCGGGCGTCAGAAATTTAGATAATTGTGTTGCCTTGATGGAATAATTCAATTCTCCAATTTCCACAATCTTTAAAAAATTAATTTCAGCATCAATGCCGCTAACTTCAGTTTTTTCTTCATTAAAATATGAGGTGCTTACTGCTATTAACTCTCCAAATTGATTTCTAGTAACACTTAGTGCAAAAGGGTCTGTATTTAATAATACCTGAGGACTTTCTACTTCAATTCGATTTTTATAATCAATTTTCCAATAATCTATTATCAAATCTAATTCATTCGTAACATTCCATTGAAAACCAAAATTAATATTTTCAGATGTCGCAGGTTTCAAGTACTGATTTCCTAATAATGCTAAACGTACGAATGGAGAATCATTAATATCTCTTACACTACCTAGCTGTATCTCAGATGAGTACATCTGTGCCATCGAAGGAGCAGTAAAAGAAGTTCCAAATGAGCCTCGTAAAAAGAAATTTTTTGAAGCTGTATATTTAAAAGAAAATCTTGGATCGAATGATGAATTATTATCAAGTCTTTCATAGCGACCAGATAAAATTAAATCTAAAACATTTTCAAAATTCTTATTTGTTTCAAAAAAAATGGCTTGTTTATTTCTGCTAGTATCAACGTTTTTACCGCCGCCCAAGAATAATAAATCGGCAGCTTTGGTTAACTTTCCATCTTGATCAAATTCAGCTCTGCTAGTCTCAGAATAATTAATTTCTAGATCTTCTGCATTGAATTGAAAACCAAAAGCAAAGTTAATTCCATTTTTGTTACCAGTAAGAATTCCATCCAAAGATAACAAGCTACCAACCTTAAGAGAGGTCTCTGAACCTTTGATGTAATCTATCAGAGTAACTGAATTTTCTAATGGCAAAAATATATTCCATTGCTCATTGCCGTCAGGACCGCCTCTTCCTAAAATTAGATCTTCAAATCTTGACTCTATTGTATCTGGACGCTGATGCTTATTCTCATGTTCGCTTGCTGTCAAAGATAATTCAAAATTTAAATCTTTGGCCATATTAAAATTTAAAGTATTGCTGAAATGATATTGCGTGATAGCTTTAGGTGAATTTGGTGATGGAAATGCAGAGCCTAAAGGTCTGCCATACCAAATAACCGGCACGTTAAATGGGCTGCCTCCCTGACCTGGAAAAATCTCTTTAGATAAATACGACAAAGCTGGATAGGACGGAGATTGAGGATTATCATTGACATCAATTGAGGCTGTCATTAAAGTCATTGAATAATCTATATCAAAAATAGATTTCACAAAATGGAAATATCCTTTTAAGTGGTCTTCATCATTTACTATATTGAATCTTTCACCATACAAGAACTTGCATCTTGGACCGGCAATTACTCCTCCATTTTTAATGCAATTTGGATCTGGAATTGTTTGATTTTTGCTATAACTGCCTGCGTATGTTCCTGTTGCAACTGAGTCAGCTTGTGTGATTTTGAAACTGTTGCCCAAGCCGCTTAGACCAAGTTCTGCGAATTTAGGTATGCTTGCAGCATTTAGTGGTGATTTATTTAGGGAACTTAGCGCTAATACATAATTGCCCTCCCAAAACTTGCCACCAAACAAGACACCTAAAGTATTATCTCTTTGGTCATAATTACTAGTCTTTTGAGAGCCCAATAAAAAACGCATCCCGTCAAACTGTTGATATGTTTGAAAGTTAATTACTCCTGCAATGGCGTCAGATCCATATAATGATGTTGCCCCATCTTTAAGAATTTCTATTCTTTCAAGCGCTATTTCAGGAATAATATTGATATCAATATAGCCTTCTCCCTCATCAGATGGTGTCCCTGAATGAGTCTGTCTTTTTTTATTAATTAAAACTAAGGTTGATGCATGGTCAAGCCCCCTTAAAGTAATTGTCGCCATGCCTTGATCTACGCCATCCAAAGCATTAGTTTGAAAATGGGAGCCAGAGGCAATACCTAGATATTTACTTAACTCAGCCACCGTAGATACTCTTAAGTTTTTAAATTCTTCAGCAGAAATAACATCAATAGGCGATGCATTAAATTCGCTTGATTCAATATATGATGCAACCGCAATGATCTCCTCAGTTTCTTCAGCAATAAGAGTAAAAGTTACAAAAAAAGTAATAGCTACATAAATGCAATTAATTTTTTTCATAGTAAGTAACGATAAATTTTTTAATGAATTATAAATAAAAAAACCGGAGGCTTAATAAAAGCAAGCCCCCGGTTCTAGATATATTATATCTTAGATACTAGAAAGTTAAATTAAACCTAACTCCATAATTTCTTCCAGGTAAAGGTACCTCTTTTTTAACATATGAAGAATGATTTCTTGCAACTTCATCAGTTAAATTATTTCCAAATATCGATAGAGTTAATTGACTTTGATTGCCTAGATCAAAACTCTTGGTGAACTTAGCATTCAACATATCATATGCAGCAGTTGCAGTTTCACCAATTCCAATGTCATTTTGCTCTTCAACATCTTTAAACATTAATCCAAAAGTCATGTCGTCTTGTGAATATTTTAATTTATAGATGTTTCTCGCGGGGTTGAGTCTTGGAATATTTCCACCACTGGAAAATTCTCCATTAACCTCATCTCTACCAAAAGATAAAAGAAGTTCACCAGAAGCCAAATTAAAAGTGTTACCAAATTCAATTTCGTATCCATCTAGCTCAGCATCTTGTTGCAGATAATTGGCTAAAATAAGGCCGCCGTGATCATCATGACCGTCTTCGTGCTCTTCCTCATGTTCTTCGTGCTCTTCTTCAGTTTCATCTTGCAGATAAATATAATTATCCACATCATTGATGAAGATTGATGCAAAAGCATAAAAACTACCATTATCAATAGAAACAGAAAAATCAACATTATTTGATGTTTCGGAACTTAGATTAACATTTCCAACCTCAAATCTTCCTGTCGCCAAATGCGCGCCATTCATGAAGAGCTCTATAGAAGATGGGGCTCTTTCAACAGATGCAAATCCAAGTTTTACATCTACGAAATCGTTAAGCTGCCTTCCAATATTGAAAGCTAAGCTTGAGTCACTATAAGATCTGTCATAATAATTTATTTCCATTTCTTCATGTTCATCATGGTGCTCTTCATCGTCATGATGTTCTTCTTCGTCATGGTGCTCTTCTTCGTCATGGTGCTCTTCTTCATGAGCAGTGGATACTGAACCCTTGTTATCAATAGTGTCGTATCTAGCAGCAAAATCAATGTCAAACCCGTTTACACTTCGGCCAAAATAATATCCAATTGTGGCCTCATCTCTAGATGCAGGATTCATGAATGCCTCAGCTCCAATTATCGATGTGTCTTCATTGGCCAGGTTGATTGAAACTTTCTGAGCGAATAAATCATTGGATAGATCAAAAATAAATCCGGCTTCTGCAGAATCATTAGTGAAAGTAGTGGGTCCTTCAGCATGACCTTCGTGCTCATCATGACCCTCTTCTTCATGCTCATCTTCATCATGATGTTCCTCTTCTTCGTGGTGTTCCTCTTCAGCATGTTGTTCAGTAAATGTATATTCTGAATCTCTGTAAAAGAAATCAACTGAATTAGCGAAACTTAAGCCATCTAGAATATAGGAACCCTTGATATCAAATTTATCTGACTCACTACTTGCAAATATTCTTTCGCCCTCATGCTCATCATGACCCTCTTCTTCATGCTCATCTTCATCATGACCATCTTCTTCTTGTCCGTGACCTTCATGACCCTCACTGTGGAATGGAATACCATAAGTACTCTCTAAATTTGAAATTGAAAATCCAATGAATCCATTCTCGCTCACAGTTGAAGCGCCAAATTTCATTGCCTCAGTTGAAAAATCAGAATTAGCTAGAAAGCCAACATTCTCTTCATGCTCTTCATGCTCTTCATCGTGATCATCATCATGATGCTCTTCCTCTTCATGCATTATTGCGCCATTTGGAACATCGTAGTTGCCAAAATCAGTATTTTTGTAAGCAAAACTTACATTTAAATTATTAAGATTGTCCTGATAGAAAAATGTTTCGGATTCACCCTCATTGACTGACTGAGTTTCGACTCCAACTTTAACCATTTGCTCTACATTCTTCATGGCAATAGATCTGTCGACTACATTGATGATTCCACCAATTGTTCCATTTGTATAAAGCAATGATGATGGTCCTCGCACAACCTCAATTTGTTGAGCATTACCTAGATCGATATCAACAATATGATCAGCTCCAAGTCCAGAAACATCTCTGTTCACAATTCCATTATCAAGAATTTTGACCCTAGACCCAGACATGCCCCTGATGATAGGTTGTCCCACCGCTGAACCATAATCTGCACTAGATATACCTAATAGATCATCAACTGACTCCCCCAGACTTTGTGAAGCTTCAGAAGAAATATCGTCCTCATCAACAATGTGAATTACATCAGCAGTATTGCTGACATTAGAATTAATAATGGCTGAAGTCACGATAACTTCTTCCATATTGTTAGCATTCAATGAATGAAAGAAAAATATACCAAATGCTAAAAGTGCGTATTTATTAATTTTCATAAAAACCTCCTGAGTTAAAAATTAAAATTTAAAATTTAAAAAATTAAATAATAATTTTTGGAGGCGCTTGAGCAGAAAAAGGTTTTTTTAATTGAAGATATAAGTTTCTTGAGCCTTCTTGTGCTTTAGGTTTTGCGAAATATACTTCAGACTTAACCTCAAAAAACTCTGTATCAGGTGAAATGTCGTTTTGACAGGATTGGCATTCATATTCTGCATGATCCTCTAGCGGACTTTCATCAATGTGTGCAAATGAATGCAGTGATATACTTGCAAGAAAAAATAACCCAATAAATGAGATTAATTTATTATTCCGACCAAGATTCATAGCGGGATATTATATCATCCCATTTTATTTACAATAGCAACTGACAATTTTAATGTATAAAGAAGCAATCCTAGACGCAGTCTCAATGCATGAACTGCCATCAAAATGGCATTCAGACGTCTTGGAAGAAGCAAAGAAAGCAACTAATAAAAAGAAAGCATCAAAATACAGGCAAGATTTAAGAAAATTACCCTTCATAACTATTGATGGTGAGGATGCAAAAGATTTTGATGATGCTATTTATTGCACAAAAAATAGTAACTGCTTCAAACTATTTGTAGCTATTGCGGATGTATCGTTTTACGTCAAAACGGGATCCAAAACAGATAAAGAAGCTCAAAAAAGAGGTACATCTATATATTTCCCAGCGAAAGTTATTCCAATGTTGCCTGAGGATTTATCCAACGGTATCTGCTCTTTAAAGCCTAATGAAGATAGATGTGCAATGATTTGCGAAATAACCCTTGGCCTCGATGGCAAAAGAGGTAAATATAAGTTTTACAGTGGTTTGATAACGTCCAAGGCTCGATTGACTTACAATCAAGTAGAAAAACATCTTCAAGGCTCTTCAAAAATAGAGCTGCCTGAAGCTCGAGATTCAATCAATGATTTAAATGAGCTTACAAATTTACGGTTAATTCATAGAAATAAAAGAAAAGCATTAGAAATAAATCCTAAAGAAATCAACTTAGAATTAAACAAAAATAATGAAGTAAAAAATATTCTAGTAAAAAAGTCGTTGTTTGCCTACAAGCTTGTTGAAGAATCTATGCTCTTAGCTAACGAGTCTGCTGCAGAATTTATGCAGAACCGATTAAATCTTGGAGTTTACAGAGTTCATGAGGATCCAGATGCTAGCAAACTCGAGTTGTTAAAAAAGCATTTCCATATCCCTGCTCAAATAAGTAAAAAATTATCCCCTCTGGAAGTAATCAACTCATGTCTTATGCAAGCTAATAAAAAAAATGATGATATTGGAAAAATTTTAGTTCTTCAAACTTTAGCTAGGGCAGAATATTCAACCAATAATTTAGGACATTTTGGATTACAGCTTCAAAGATATGCTCATTTTACATCTCCAATTAGAAGATATCCTGACTTACTTGTTCATAGATTAATTAGCTCCTATCTCGCTCATAAGAAACCAAATACAACAGAAAATGAACTTCAAGACGAATGTGAAAATGCTTCAATGCTTGAAAGACGTGCTGAAAAAGCATCCAGGCAAGTTGAACAAGTTTTAGTCTGTGAATATCTTAAAAGAAAAATAGGCTCAACAATGAACGGAGTGATCACAGGAGTGACAGATTTTGGGCTCTTTATTAATTTGGAGCCCTACTTTATATCCGGTCTTTTGCATGTATCTGACTTACCTGATGATCATTATCATTTATTGAATAATCAAAGTGCTCTTAAGGGTAAAAAAAGAGGTGGTGTATTTAAGCTTGGTCAGAAAATAAAAGTTAAAATTGCAGCAATTTTTCCACTTGAAAGAAAAATCAATTTAGTCATTGCAAATGGAAAATAAAAATTTATCAAATCTTCGGGTAGGGTTTCATAGCATCGAGATCTTGTTAAAACTTTCCCCTGAAAATATAAAAAAAATATTTATTCCAGCAAACAGAAACGACGAACGAGTTCTTGGCTTAATTGCGATGGCTGAGAAACTCTCTATTTCAGTTGAAAGAAAAAAAAGTCTAGTCCAGCATCCTGAGGCTTATTTAAAAAACGAAGTTAGACTTGAGCTCAGTGACTTAAAAAAATATGAAGAAAGCATTCAAAATAAAAATCCTACATTCTTAGTAATTGATAATGTTCTTGATCCAAGAAACCTTGGTGCCTGCATTAGATCTGCAGCCGCTAGTAATATTACTGGAGTTATTATTAACAAGCACCATTGTTCGCCTATTACTCCAGTTGTAAGAAAAATTTCTGCTGGGGGGACAGAGGCAGTTCAGATTTTTACTATTACAAACTTAGTTAATACGCTGAGGTACTTTCAAAAATTGGGTTATTTAATCCTTGGTACAAGTGAGCACTCGAATATAATACATACGGAATTCGACCTAAACAAACCAATTCTTGCTGTGGTTGGCTCTGAAGAAGATGGAATTAGAAAAAAAACACAAGAAAGCTGTTCTGAAATGTGCACATTATCTAAAAACGAAAATATAAATAGTTTAAATGTATCTGTTGCAACAGGTATTTTACTTTTTGAAATTGCAAGACAAAAATTTAACTAAATTTAATTTATAATTGTAAAGATCTTTAATGATAGACAAATATGCTTAATCAAAGAACTATTAATAATTCAATAAAAGCTGTTGGGGTAGGTCTTCATAGTGGCAATGAGATGACCATGGAGCTTTTGCCTGCTCCTGTAAATTCTGGAATTACATTTATCCGAAATGACCTTGATCCAGAAATAGAAATTCCTGCTTTATATGACTATGTTGGAGATACCACTTTATCTACAAATCTATTTAAAGATGGCTACAAAATTGGAACCATTGAGCACCTTCTCTCGGCTATTGCCGGTCTCGGAATAGATAATTGCATCATAAAAGTTGATGGTCCAGAAGTGCCAATAATGGATGGAAGTGCTAGCCCATATGTTTTCTTAATTCAGTCTGCTGGGCTGGTGGAACAGGATGAGTTAAAAAAATTCATCAAAGTAAAAAAAGAAGTTCGTGTCGAGCGAGATGATACTTACGCTGCAATCAAGCCGTTTGATGGTTTTAAGGTTTCTTTCGAAATTGATTTTGATGATCCTACAATTCAAAAGCATGCTCAAAAGTCATCAATTGATTTTTCTTCAACTTCATTTGTAAAAGAAGTATGTAGAGCCAGAACATTTGGCTCAGTAAAAGATAAGGATACCCTGCAATCTAAAGGCTTGGCATTGGGAGCTAGTGAGAAAAACGCTATAGTGGTTGGTGAAGATGGTCTTTTAAACGAGGACGGTTTGAGATTTGATGATGAATTTGTAAAGCATAAAATGCTCGATGCTATTGGTGATTTATATTTACTTGGCCATAATCTCATTGGTCAGTTTTCTGGATATAAATCAGGCCATTCCCTCAATAATGAATTATTAAGAAAAATACTCTCGTCTGAAGATGCTTGGGAGGTGGTTACTTTTGAAGATACCTCCACTGCCCCTATATCATATGTCAGGGCTCCATTTGGAGATGCTATTGAGCTCTAATTAAAATATACAAAATAATTTAGAATTAAATTGATGTCATTTTTAACCAAAATATTTGGAAGCAGTAATCAGCGCTCACTCAAGCGTATGCAAATAATTGTTGATCAAATAAATAGTCTTGAATCTGAGTATCAAAAATTAAGCGATGAGGAGCTGTCCTCTCTCAGAGATAAATTTAGAACATTAAAAAAAGATTCTGGATTTGATTTATTGGCGCATACCTTTGCGGCAACTAGAGAAGTAAGTGTAAGAACAACTGGACTGAGGCATTTTGATTGTCAAATGCTCGGAGGTATAGCCCTGTCTGAAGGTAACATAGCTGAAATGAAAACCGGGGAAGGAAAAACTTTGGTTGCAACTTTACCCGCATATTTTAATGCGGTTAAAGATAACAAAGTGATCCTAGTTACCGTGAATGACTACCTTGCGCAAAGAGATGCTGACTGGATGAGACCTATTTACGAAGGATTAGGGCTTAAAGTTGGAGTTATTCATTCAAACCAACCTTTTGAAGAAAAGAAGGCAGCCTATGAATGTGACGTAATTTACGCCACTAATGGAGAGTTAGGTTTTGATTATTTAAGAGATAACATGGCGCTTCGAGCTGAAGATAAGGTCCAATGCTCTCTAGATTTTGCTATTGTCGATGAGGTAGATTCAATACTAATTGATGAAGCTCGAACACCATTAATTATTTCTGGTCCCTCTAATGAAAGTGCAGATTATTATGTTCAAATAAAAAAAATCATTCCTAGTCTAAAAAAACAATTAAGAGAAGGAACTGAAGATGAGCCACTTAGTGCAGATGAAAAAGGTCACTATATTATTGACGAAAAAAATAGATCGATAGAATTAACCGATGATGGTTACGTGGTTGTTGAAAATCATCTTGAGGAACTTGGCTTGTTGCAATCAGATGATAGTCTTTATTCTGTTAGCAATATTAAAATTATGCGTTATGTAAATGCTACTTTGAAAGCTGCATTTCTTTTTAAGAAGAATATTCATTATCTGGTTCGAGGACAAGAGGTGCTTTTGATAGATGAGCATACTGGCAGAACAATGCCTGGTCGAAGAATGAGTGAAGGAATTCATCAGGCGCTTGAATGTAAAGAGAATGTTGCAATTCAAAAAGAATCTCAAACACTAGCTTCTACAACATATCAAAATTTTTTTAGACTTTTTAATAAGCTTTCCGGTATGACGGGTACCGCAGATACTGAAGCTGCAGAATTTGCTGAAATATATGGTTTAAGGGTTGCAATCATTCCAACAAATAAACCAATGGCACGCGATGACAATGATGATTTAGTCTTTCTTACTCAAGAATCAAAATTCAAAGCCTTAATTGATGAAATAGAACTTTTAAGAAAAAAAGATGCGCCTATTTTGGTGGGTACGGCTTCGGTTGAGTCTTCTGAAATAGTATCTGCATTGTTAAATAAGAAAAATATATCTCATCAAGTTCTCAATGCTAAACAGCATGAAAAAGAAGCTGAAGTTATTGCAAATGCCGGACGTCCGGGAGTTGTAACAATTGCAACGAATATGGCTGGACGAGGAACAGATATAGTTCTTGGAGGAAAAGAAAATATAGGTGATGGTGAATGGGAAAAAAGACATCAATTAGTCCTGGATGCTGGAGGTCTTCATATTCTTGGAACCGAGAGACATGAATCACGTAGAATTGATAATCAGCTCAGAGGTCGGTCAGGCCGTCAAGGAGATCCTGGTTATTCAAAATTTTTCTTATCTTTGGAAGATGATTTGTTAAGACTATTTATATCCGATAGTCGCCGAGGATTGTTTGAAAAAATTGGTATGGGTGATGATCATATTGAACATAAAATGTTATCAAGGGGTATTGAAAACGCACAACGAAGAATAGAAAGTAGAAATTTTGATATTCGAAAAAACCTATTGGAATACGATGATGTTGCAAACGATCAAAGGCAAGCGATCTATTCTTTAAGAAATCAACTTTTAAACGAAGACAATATTTCTGAAGCAATTAGCGATCTTATACATACTGAGATGCACTCTATCTCCAATGATTTTGTTCCACTAGAATCCGTCGAGAGTCAATGGAGACTTGATGAGTTAGATGAATATTTACTTGATCACTACTTATTTGAAAAAAGTATTGCAATGAATGTTAGGAATGACAAAAAATTAACTCCTGAAACAATTGCAAATCTAGTAGCTGAAAAAGCATCAAAACGTTATCAAGATAAATATTTAACCATTAAAGAAAACCTCGCGCAGTTGGAAAAACAGGTCATGCTCCAAATTTTAGATGTTCATTGGAAAGATCATTTAGCTGAGATGGATCACCTAAGACAGAGTGTTGGGCTGAGGGCATACGCCCAAAAAAATCCAAAAAATGAATATAAGCGTGAGGCATTTGAAATGTTTGAGGTCATGTTAAATGCAATTAATAGTGAATCTATAAAAGTATTATTCAGATTAGAGCTAGCAACTGAAGAAGAAATACAGGAACTTGAAGAGAGATCCCGCGTAGCACAAAAAAATAGAGAAATGATGTTGCAACAAGAAAAACTTGAGCCAGTAATAGGAAATGACAGCAACTCTCATTTAAGAGAACAAGAAACTGTAGAGACAGTAAAAAAAGATATTCCTAAGTTTGGAAGAAATGAAATTGTAAAAATTACCGATGGGAAAAATACCAAAGAGTTAAAATATAAAAAAGCACAGCCTCTTATTGAAAATGAGGGGTGGAAGATAATATAAAAACTAGTACTTAAAGTTAATCCTCATAAAAATCTTCTGATTCAATGGGTCTACTTATCAGTTTCTCTTCGTTAGCCCAAGTACCAAGATCAATTAATTTACATTTCTCAGAACAGAAAGGTCGAAAAATGTTAGAAGCACTCAGATCAGCTTCATTACCACATCTTGGACAATCTTTTTTCATTTTTTGGTCAGACCTAGATAGAAATGGTGTATTGCTAATGATCTCATTTGCAGGTTTTTTAGAGAATCATTGTTAGATATCACGTCATTAGCAATACTTAGCCTCTCCTCTCTGGAGCATTGAGAGTTAATAATATTCTGTATGACATCACCTGAGTTATTATCTCTTAAGATTGCTCTTTCAAGTTGAAGTTTTGACTCACAATCAATAACTAGAATCCTGTCATATAAGCTCATACTTTTTGTTTCAAAAATCAATGGCACCTCAATGATTGAGTATGGAGATTGAGACGCTTGTATTTTTTCTGACATCTTTTCTTGAACCAAGGGATGAGTAATGGACTCTAAAGCTATCCTTTTTTCGTTGCTGCCAAAAACCTCCTTTCTTAATTTGGCTCTATCTAGTGAACCATCTGTAGCAATAATTTCTGGGCCAAAATATTCGACAACTTTTATAAAACCTGTAGTATCTTTTTCAACTACCTCTTTAGCAAGATTGTCTGCATCAATAACATTAATGCCTTCATTTTTAAAAACGCATGCGGCAGCTGACTTACCAGATCCAATACCACCTGTAAGACCAACAATCATTTTTTTGCTTTGGTATTAATAAATTTTGGGACGTTATGCTCCCAAGAGCTTTCTTCGACTCTTGATGAAATCAACCATTTATTATTGATTTTCTTATAAGTGTCCTTGTACCACATCCCTAAAAAAAATACCTCTTCATTTTCAGTTTGCATTGGGTTAAAACACATGACTTTTCCATTGGCTGAGTTGCCATTTATTGTAAGAGAAATATTTGAGATTAAATGTTGATAATTTGGAAAATGATTTAATGCTTTTTCTAGGTACTCAATTATTTCTTTTAAATTGCCCGCAATACCGCCAACGGCTGTGTAATCAATATGAGCATCTTTGGTAAATAAGTTATTGAAATCTTGAAAATTTTTGTTATCTACTGCAGTTGCATAATCAGTGACAAGTTTTTCAAGCTCCATGCGATCTGAAATTTCAGTAATATCCATTTGTTTATTTTATACAAAAAAAAGGCCCTCAGATAAATCTGAGAGCCTTTCTAAGAAAAAAGCCTGACGATTACCTACTCTCACACAAGGAGACCTTGCACTACCATTGGCGTGAGTTCGTTTCACTTCTGAGTTCGAGATGGGATCAGGTGGTACCAAACTGCTATTGTCATCAGGCAAACTGGTATGTAATTCTTTTATCACTACAATTATGTTATTCCTGAACAACGAAACCTTTTTTAAGGTTACATGATCAAGCCTCACGAGTTATTAGTACAAGTTAGCTCAACGCCTCACAACGCTTACACACCTTGCCTATCAACGTCATAGTCTATGACGACTCTTTAGTAGACCGAAGTCTATGGGAGATCTAATCTTGGGAGAGGCTTCCCGCTTAGATGCTTTCAGCGGTTATCCCTTCCGAACATAGCTACCCGGCAATGCCACTGGCGTGACAACCGGAACACCAGAGGTTCGTCCAATCCGGTCCTCTCGTACTAGGATCAGCTTCCCTCAAATCTCCAACGCCCACAGCAGATAGGGACCGAACTGTCTCACGACGTTCTAAACCCAGCTCGCGTACCACTTTAAATGGCGAACAGCCATACCCTTGGGACCTGCTCCAGCCCCAGGATGTGATGAGCCGACATCGAGGTGCCAAACACCCCCGTCGATGTGAACTCTTGGGGGGTATCAGCCTGTTATCCCCGGCGTACCTTTTATCCGTTGAGCGATGGCCCTTCCATTCAGAACCACCGGATCACTAAGACCTAGTTTCCTACCTGCTCGACCCGTCGGTCTCGCAGTCAAGCATCCTTATGCCTTTATACAATCTGCATGATGTCCGACCATGCTTAGGATACCTTCGTACTCCTCCGTTACTCTTTGGGAGGAGACCGCCCCAGTCAAACTACCCAGCACACACTGTCCTCGATCCGGATTACGGACCTAAGTTAGAGCCTCAACTTTACAAGGGTGGTATTTCAAGGACGACTCCACCAAGACTAGCGTCTCGGCTTCAAAGTCTCCCACCTATCCTACACAAATAAAGTCAAAGTCCAGTGTGAACCTGTAGTAAAGGTGCACGGGGTCTTTCCGTCTAGCTGCGGGTACACTGCATCTTAACAGCGATTTCAATTTCACTGAGTCTATGGTGGAGACAGTGTGGCCATCATTACGCCATTCGTGCAGGTCGGAACTTACCCGACAAGGAATTTCGCTACCTTAGGACCGTTATAGTTACGGCCGCCGTTTACCGGGGCTTCGATCAGGAGCTTTGCCTAAGCTAACCCCATCAATTAACCTTCCGGCACCGGGCAGGCGTCACACCCTATACGTCATCTTACGATTTTGCAGAGTGCTATGTTTTTAATAAACAGTTGCAGCCACCTAGTTTCTTCGACCACCATCAGCTTAAAGAGCAAGTCTTATCACCAATAGCGGCGTACCTTCTCCCGAAGTTACGGTACCATTTTGCCTAGTTCCTTCACCATAGTTCTCTCAAACACCTTAGTCTTCTCGACTTATCCACCTGTGTCGGTTTAGGGTACGGTTTCTTATAATCTGAAGCTTAGAGGTTTTTCCTGGAAGCATGGTATAAACTACTTCCCACTCAAAGAGTGGTCGTCATCAGTTCTCAACCTTAAAAGATCCCGGATTTACCTAAGATCTAAGTCTACAACCTTAAACACGGACAACCATCGCCGTGCTAGCCTAACCTTCTCCGTCACCCCATCGCAATTATAAGAAGTACAGGAATATTAACCTGTTTTCCATCGACTACGGCTTTCGCCCTCGCCTTAGGAGCCGACTCACCCTGCCACGATTAGCGTTGGACAGGAAACCTTGGATTTTCGGCGAAGAGGTTTTTCACCTCTTTGATCGTTACTCATGTCAACATTCGCACTTCTGATACGTCCAGCATGCCTCACAGCACGCCTTCAGCCGCTTACAGAACGCTCTTCTACCATCTTAAATAAATTTAAGATCCGTAGCTTCGGTTTATGATTTAGCCCCGTTATATCTTCCACGCAGGCCGACTCGACTAGTGAGCTATTACGCTTTCTTTAAAGGATGGCTGCTTCTAAGCCAACCTCCTAGCTGTTTGTGCCTTCCCACATTGTTTCCCACTTAATCATAATTTGGGACCTTAGCTGACGGTCTGGGTTGTTTCCCTCTCGACTACGGACGTTAGCACCCGCAGTCTGTCTCCCATGCTCATACTCATTGGTATTCGGAGTTTGCATCGGTTTGGTAAGTCGGGATGACCCCCTAGCCGAAACAGTGCTCTACCCCCAATGGTAATACATGAGGCACTACCTAAATAGTTTTCGAAGAGAACCAGCTATCTCCGGGTTTGATTAGCCTTTCACTCCTATCCACAGCTCATCCCCTCATTTTTCAACATAAGTGGGTTCGGGCCTCCAGTCAGTGTTACCTAACCTTCACCCTGGCCATGGATAGATCACCCGGTTTCGGGTCTAATTCCAGCAACTGAGCGCCCTATTAAGACTCGGTTTCCCTACGCCTCCCCTAAACGGTTAAGCTTGCTACTGAAATTAAGTCGTTGACCCATTATACAAAAGGTACGCCGTCACAGAACAAGTCTGCTCCGACTGCTTGTAAGCACAAGGTTTCAGGTTCTATTTCACTCCCCTCGCCGGGGTTCTTTTCGCCTTTCCCTCACGGTACTGGTTCACTATCGGTCAGCTGAGAGTATTTAGCCTTGGAGGATGGTCCCCCCATGTTCAGTCAAGATTTCACGTGTCCCGACCTACTCGATTTCACTTTTATAAAATTTTCGCATACAGGGCTATCACCTACTATGGCCATACTTTCCAATATGTTTTGCTAATTTTAAAAAAGCTTAAGGGCTGATCCAGTTTCGCTCGCCGCTACTACCGGAATCTCTTTTGATTTCTTTTCCTCTAGGTACTTAGATGTTTCAGTTCCCTAGGTTTGCCTCATATACCTATGTATTCAGTATATGATAATGTGCTTATGCACACTGGGTTCTCCCATTCGGAAATCTCCGGATCAAAGGTTGTTTACCACCTCCCCGAAGCTTATCGCAAGTTACTACGTCCTTCATCGCCTTCAGCTGCCAAGGCATCCGCCTTGTGCTCTTAATTACTTGATCATATAACCCTAAAAAAGGGTTACATACTTAACTCTCCTTTTAATTGCGAGCTAAGTTTTTTGTTATTTGAGAATAACTTAATAAAATTTTCTTCTATTAATGCAGTGATCTAATGTGTTCATATTTTTGATAACAGATAAAAATATGACACTGTAAATATAGAAATATTTACTAGAAAATTACATACCAAAACTTATAAAAAACTTCTTTTAAATATTTGATTACTCGTGTGGGCACTCTAGTACGAAAGTTTCGTTAAGGAGGTGATCCAGCCACAGGTTCCCCTACGGCTACCTTGTTACGACTTTACCCCAGTCATGAAACACACCGTGGTAAACGCCCTCCCGAAGGTTAGACTATCTACTTCTGGTGCAATCCACTTCCATGGTATGACGGGCGGTGTGTACAAGACCCGAGAACGTATTCACCGCGACATGCTGATTCGCGATTACTAGCGATTCCGACTTCATGGAGTCGAGTTGCAGACTCCAATCCGGACTACGAAGAATTTTCTAGGATTAGCACCACCTCGCGGCTTAGCGTCCGTCTGTATTCCCCATTGTAGCACGTGTGTAGCCCTATACGTAAGGGCCATGATGACTTGACGTCGTCCTCACCTTCCTCCGGTTTATCACCGGCAGTCCCCTTATAGTTCCCGACCGAATCGCTGGCAAATAAGGGTAAGGGTTGCGCTCGTTATCCGACTTAACGGAACATCTCACGACACGAGCTGACGACAGCCATGCAGCACCTGTATCTTGGCTCCCGAAGGCACTGCTTCATTACGAAGCATTCCAAGTATGTCAAGTATAGGTAAGGTTTTTCGCGTTGCATCGAATTAAACCACATGCTCCACCGCTTGTGCGGGTCCCCGTCAATTCATTTGAGTTTTAGCCTTGCGGCCGTACTCCCCAGGCGGTCAACTTACTACGTTAGCTGCGCCACTGAAAAACATTGTTTCCCAACAGCTAGTTGACATCGTTTACGGCGTGGACTACCAGGGTATCTAATCCTGTTCGCTACCCACGCTTTCGCACCTTAGTGTCAGTACAGATCCAGGAGGCTGCCTTCGCCATTGGTATTCTTCACAATATCTACGCATTCCACCGCTACACTGTGAATTCTACCTCCCTCTATCGTACTCTAGTGAATCAGTTTTGGATGCAGTTCCCAGGTTGAGCCCGGGGATTTCACATCCAACTTAATAAACCACCTACGCGCGCTTTACGCCCAGTAATTCCGATTAACGCTTGGACCTTCCGTATTACCGCGGCTGCTGGCACGGAATTAGCCGGTCCTTATTCTGAAGGTAATGTCACGGTTATTGGGTATTAACCAATAACTTTTCTTCCCAACTTAAAGTGCTTTACAACCCTAGGGCCTTCTTCACACACGCGGTATGGCTGGATCAGGCTTGCGCCCATTGTCCAATATTCCCCACTGCTGCCTCCCGTAGGAGTCTGGGCCGTGTCTCAGTCCCAATGTGGCGGATCGTCCTCTCAGACCCGCTAAAGATCGTCGCCTTGGTGAGCCTTTACCTCACCAACAAGCTAATCTTACGCAGGCTCATCTAATAGCGAAAGCTTCAAAGAGAGGCCTTCTTTCTCCCGAAGGAGGTATACGGTATTAATCCGAGTTTCCCCGGGCTATCCCCTTCTACTAGGTAGATTCCTACGCGTTACTCACCCGTCCGCCGCTCTACTCATATCCGAAGATACTTTCTCGCACGACTTGCATGTGTTAAGCCTACCGCCAGCGTTCAATCTGAGCCATGATCAAACTCTTCAATTGAAATCATGTTGTGTTATTTTTATAAAAATATTAAAAATAACAAAAATATATATCTCGTATTTTGAACACCCACACGAGTAACCAAATATGTTAAAAGAATATACCAGCTCTAGGCAGGAACGATGAATTGTATACGCTTAGTTATAAATATCAACAGGTTTTATAACTAATTTTTATCTTTATTTACCAAGCGTTCGGAATTAAGAAATTTCATCTTTGATCTAAGCTCAGCTCCAACCTCCTCGATTGAATGTGAAGCAGTATTTTTACGCATTTCTTTCATAATTGGACCGCCAGTTCCATCGTTACTTTGTCGACAATCGTTTAAAAAATTATCAGCAAATTCTCCTGTTTGAATTCTATTTAAAATTCCTTTCATAGCTTCTTTCGTATCATTAGTAATTATTTCTGGTCCACTTATATAGTCACCATATTCTGCTGTATTAGAAATAGAATAATGCATATTTGCTATCCCACCTTCGTGGATGAGGTCAACAATCAATTTTGTTTCATGTAAACATTCAAAATATGCCATCTCAGGACTGTAACCGGCTTCGACCAAAGTTTCATATCCTGCCTTTATCAAAGCTGTCATACCGCCACACAAAACAGCTTGTTCTCCAAAAAGATCAGTTTCAGTTTCTTCCTTAAAAGAAGTCTCCAGAACGCCAGCTCTTGTACCTCCGTTTGCCTTTGCGTACGAAAGAGCGATATCCCTTGCGCTATTATTGAATGGATTAACCCCATCTTGATAAATTGCAATCAAGGATGGAACCCCGCCACCATTAATAAATGTACTTCTTACTGTATGTCCGGGGCCTTTAGGTGCAATCATAATGACAGATGTCTTTTCTCCAGGAACAATTTTTTTAAAGTGAATATTAAAACCATGTGCAAATGCCAAAACCGCATCTTGTTTTAAATTGGCTATAATTTCTGATTCATATAATCCTTGTTGGAATTCATCTGGCGCTAATATCATAACTAAATCTGCATCACGAACTGCATCTGAAACCTTGGCTACTTTTAATCCAGCTGCTTGAGCTTTTTTCCAAGATGAAGAACCATCTCTCAAAGCAACGGTAACATCTACTCCAGATTCATGAAGGTTATTTGCATGCGCATGACCTTGAGATCCATAACCTATTATAGTTACTTTAAGTTTTTGTATAATTGAGATATCAGCGTCATCATCGTAAAAAATTTTCATATTATTTGCTCCTAAATTTTTAGAACTTTTTCGCCTTCATGAAGACCTATGCTTCCTGATCTAACTATTTCAAATAGATTAGCTTTTCCAATAGCTTTTATAGCAATCTCTATGTCACTTGAAGTGCTCCAAGCAGACATGACGATAGCATGTTTATTCTTTTCATGGATTCTCCCGTTGAGCTTTTTAAGAATTTTTTGAATTTTTTCATTATGTTTAAACTTAACCATAATGAACTCGTACTCATGATGTTCTCCTTCCGTTAAATCAGATACCTTTATAACATCAATTATTTTGTTTATCTGTTTCGTTATCTGCTCAACATCATTTTCTGAGCCGCGAGTAGTAACTGTCATCCTTGAATAGCTTCCATCAAAAACGGGCCCAACATTAAGAGTCTCAATGTTATAGCCACGCTGATGAAATAAACCAACTACTCGAGCTAAAGCCCCGGGCTTATTTTCTATCAAAATAGAGATTATTCTTTTCATGCTTTTATATTCTTTTTGATCCACATATCTTTCATACTTCCATTTGGAGCTACTAACATGGGATAAACGTGTTCATTTGGATCAACGTAAACATCAACAAAAACTAATCTATCTTTCATAGAAAATGCCTTATCAAGAGTCTTCTTAAGATCTTCTTTTTTAGTAACTTTCATGCCAATATGCCCATATGACTCAGCAAGTTTCACAAAATTAGGCAAAGAATCAGAATAAGTGCTTGCTGAATGTCGCCCTCCATAATTCATATCCTGCCATTGTCTGACCATGCCCAAGGCTTCATTATTAATATTTATAATTTTTATTGGTAGATTGTACTGAAGGCAAGTCGAGAGCTCTTGAATGCACATTTGAATACTACCCTCGCCGGTAACACATACAACCTCATCTTTTGGAAAAGCTAATTTAACCCCCATAGCAGCGGGTAAACCAAAACCCATAGTCCCTAATCCACCAGAATTTACCCAACGTCTGGGCTTATTAAAATGATAATACTGAGCTACAAACATTTGATGCTGACCTACGTCAGAGGTAACCCAAGCATTACCATTTGTTGCATGATAGAGTTCTTGAACAACAACCTGAGGCAAAATCATTTGAGATTTATTCTTCTTAAGATATAACTCATGATCTAAGCCATGCTTTTCTCTCCATTGAGCAATTTGTTGATTCCATGACTCAAGAGCCTCTGTATCAATTTTAATTTTAGAACGCTTAATCTCCTTTATAAGTGCATTGAGGGATTCTTTTACTTGCCCAACAATTGGAATATCTGCATTAATAATTTTTGAGATTGAGGCAGGATCAACATCGATATGAATAATTCTTGCATTCGGTGCAAACAATGAAGGAGTATTGGTAATACGATCATCAAATCTTGCGCCTATTGCAATAATAACATCGGCATTGTGCATTGCCATATTGGCCTGATAGGTTCCATGCATACCTAACATTCCCATGAAATATTTATCCTTTGCGGGATAAACACCCAGTCCCATCAAGGTATTAGTAACGGGAGCTTTTAATAATTTATTTAATGCCATGAGCTCTTTGTGTGCATTTCCGAGAATTACACCGCCACCTGCATAAATTACTGGACGCTCAGCTGATAAAATATTTTTGCATGCTTTTTTTATCTGCCCAGGATGGGGTAAAACTCTTGGTTGATATGACCTAAGCGAGACCTCTTTTGGTTTCTTGTATTCATATAATTTTGATGGATCAGTTTTATCTTTTGGAATATCAATCACAACTGGTCCAGGTCTTCCTGTGGTAGCTATGTGAAATGCCTCTTGAATAATCCTTGGGATATCTTGAGTATTTTGAACAATAAAACTATGTTTAACTATTGGTCTTGAAATACCTATCATATCTGTTTCCTGAAAAGAATCTGTGCCAATTAGATGACTTTGCACTTGACCAGAAATTACAACTAAAGGAATAGAGTCCATATATGCTGTTGCTAATCCTGTTATTGCATTCGTTGCACCGGGCCCAGAAGTTACTAAAGCAACTCCAGGTTTTCCTGTGGCTCTAGAATAACCATCTGCAGCATGAGTAGCTCCTTGTTCATGGCGAACTAAAATATGATCGCAAGCCTTTTGTTTAAAAATAGAATCGTAAATATGCAGGGCAGCACCGCCAGGATAGCCAAATATAAATTTTACTCCCTCCTCTTTAAGAGCGCGTAATAAGAGATCTCCGCCTGAAAGTTTCATGAATCTAAATTATTAACCAAAAAGTAAAGAGTTTTATACATTAATTGTGAGTAAAAACAAGTTTATTGCTTATTTATAGGTACTTTCAGCCTATTACATTAATTGAATTAAAGATTTTATATCTTGAGGAAGATCTGCCTTAAATTCATTAACATCATCTCTATTTAAAGATGGAAATCTTATTGTAGAGGCATGCAATGCTTGACGAGAAAAGCTTTGAATAAGATCTAATAATTTTTTTTCAGTCCCTTTTGCAACAATGTTTCTCGGGTTATACAACGTATCTCCAATTATAGGTAACTTTTGATGACTAAGATGCACTCTAATTTGATGAGTTCTGCCAGTCTCGATCTGAATTGAAATATGTGAATAACCTCCATAAGAGTTAATCAACGAAACATGAGACAAGGCATCTCTTCCATCCTCACCAACTCTCATGCGTATTCTGTTTCTAGAATCCCTTTCGATAGGCAGATCAATAGAAAAACTTCCAATAACTTTACCTACAACTACTGCTTCATATTGCTTATAAACTAATCTTTCTTGGAGTTTATTAACAAAAAAGTTCCTAAACTTTTCATTTTTAGCAACAACTAAAACTCCGGAGGTATCTTTATCTAATCTATGGACAATTCCACACCTAGGAAGAACTTTTAAATCTGGAAAATGGAAAGCTAATGCGTTTGCTAAAGTACCGCTATGACATCCAGCGCCGGGATGCATTACCATTCCAGGAGGTTTATTAATAATTAAAAAATCTTCCTCTTCATGCAAAATATTTAAAGGAATATCCTCTTCATCCCATGAAACTCTTTGCTTAAATATTGGATCTAACGCAAGCTCATCTCCAGTATGTACTTTATCTTTTGCTTTTAGATTCTCACCATTTACCAGGAGATTGCCTTGGTTAATCCATTTTTGAATTTGGCTGCGAGAAAAATCCTCAAACAGAAAAGTTGCGGCTTGATCTAAACGGCAATTATTCTGTTTTTCATCAATGTTTTTGTGAATCATTTAAGTAATACGAAAACTTTTTAACTATCTTACAATCTAATCTAATTGAATTAACCCAAACGCATTAATAAATGTAAAATACTTTACCAGTGAAACATAAATTTAAAAATCTTCGAAAATTCACATTACTGGCTATTATTATTCAGACAGCTTTCATTACCTCATGTAATTCAGATGGTCCAATAATGGAACAGCCCGAGCAGATTTATTATGATCTTGCTCAAAGAAGAATGAATGCCAATAATTACTTCTCAGCTATTGAGGCTTTGCAAGCTATTGAAACAAATTATCCGTTTGGTCGATATGCAGAACAGGCTCAATCAGAATTGATATATGCCTATTACATGAACGGTGAAGACGAGGCATCACATGAGGCGGCCGAAAAATTTATTCGCCTAAATCCAAGACATCCAAATATTGATTATGCTTATTTTATGAGAGGGATTTCGAGTTATACGCGAGACAAAGGAATATTTGCGCGAGTATTTAAAAGAGATCTATCTGACAGGGATATTTCAGGAGCTAAACAGGCCTTTGGAGAATTATCTGAATTTTTAACACGTTTTCCACAGAGCCAATATGCTCCCTACGCATCCCAAAGATTAATTTATTTAAGGGCCTTAATAGCTAAAAATGAGTTAGTTGCCGCTGAATATTATCTTCGAAGGAAAGCATATGTTGCGGCTCTAAGAAGAGCTAAATATGTTATTGAAAATATCCCTAATACATCAGAGACAATAAGAGCTTTAAAAATAGCAAGAGAGTGCTATGAAGAATTGGGTTATTTTGAGTTAATGGAAGATATTGATTCAGTGATTGTATTAAATGGAGGTGCCGTCAGAGAAACGCCTAAAAATTCTTCATGGAATTTCTTCTCAAGAAGCGCTCCTGCACCTAAATAAAAATTTTAAATTATTGAGTACAAGGCTTTTGTAAGCTGATTGTTAGTTTTGTACATTTCTCTTGGCTTATGCTGTTGATTGCAAATAAATCCGTATCCTAAGTTTTGTTCTGGATCTCCAAATGCAACAGCACCTCCAACACCAGCATGACCAAACATTTTATCATTGAGAATGGGTGATATGTTTCCAAGAGAAGAGATTCCCTGGGCAAGCTCAAATCCAAGTCCAAATTTTATACCTGCACCAAACAATACTGAGTCAGGACCGCTTGAATGAGGTTTAATTGTTTGCTCTAGGGTATCCTTACTCATTATTGCAATGCCATTTCTACTGCAGTCATTACTTAAAATTCCATATAATTTAGCTAAACTTTTGGCTGTTCCGTGGCCATTTGCCGAGGGAATTTCTGCGATTCGCCAATCTTCAGAATTTTGAAAATTTTCACTATCCTCATCTCTAAATTCAAATGCTGCTTCAAAGTCACCGCTCATCAAAGCCTCCTTAAATTTTTTGATTCGCTTTGATAAGAAAAAATCAGGAATATATTTTAAGAACCCTCCTGGAAGTTTAATGGAGTCTTGTTCCATCATTATCATATCTGCACACCTTCTAAAATTTTCTCTTGGAAGTCCAATGTAAAAGTCTATACCCAATGGTTGAGCTATCTCTTCTTTAAAATATTGTCCTACACTTCGACCATCAATCCTTTTTATAATCTCGCCAACCAGCCAACCATATGTAAGTGCATGATAGCCTTGAGATGAGCCTGGTTCTCTGTATGGACTTTGTGATTCTAAGTGACTCACAAACATGTCCCAATCTTGAAATGAACCAGAGGGAATTCCACCTTTAAATCCAAACATGCCAGCTCTATGACATAAAAAATCACTAACTTTAGTTTTTCCTTTTCCATTACAATTATATTCCGGTCAGTAATAACTAACTAATTGATTTGGGTCTAGCTTGCCTTCATCAATTAATCTTGCCGCGCATATAGCTGTTACTCCTTTAGTTACTGAGAAAACATTAACCAAAGTATCTTCCTCCCATTCTTTTGTTCTATTAGCATCCTGATGTCCGCCCCAAAGATTTACAACAAGTTTACCTTTGTGTTCAATTGCAATAGCTGCGCCAGTCTCAAACCCACTTTCTAAGGCATTGGAAAAAATTTCTTTCACAGGCAGAAATTTTGAATCACAGTCTCCTTTAATCATTTGCCTCTCTATAATTTTTTATTTCTCCAGCATGAAGTCTTTTTTGATAATTTATTAGCTCTTTTTTAATTATAGGAGCCAAGACATACAAGCCTAAAATATTTGGCAAAGCTACAAGAAAGATAAGTGCATCAGAAAAATCTAAGACTGCACTTAAATTTACCATGCAGCCGATTGCAATAAAAATACAGAAGAACAATTTGAAAATCTTTTCTGCAATTGAAGATTCACCAATGATATAAGTCCAGCCTTTTAATCCGTAATATGACCAAGATAATATTGTTGAAAATGCAAATAATAGAGCAATAAATGATAATGGAATAACAGACCAAGATAGAGTGCTACTAAAAGCCATTGAGGTTAAGGCAATCCCTTGGATGCCTTCATTTGCCATTGCTGGATCATAAACTGTTGTTAAAATTACTAAAGCTGTAAGTGTGCATATCACTACAGTATCTATAAAAGGCTCCATTAAACCAACATAGCCTTCAGAAACAGGTTCTGATGTTTTTACAGTCGCATGGGCTATTGCTGCCGATCCAATACCTGCCTCGTTTGAAAATGCAGCTCTTTGAAATCCTAAAATCATAATTCCTAGCATTCCTCCTCCCATAGCAGTTGGATCAAATGCCTCATTGAATATAGCTGACAGTGCCCATGGTACTTTGTTTGCATTCATAATAACTACAACCAAAGCGCCCAAAACATAGGCTATTGTCATAAATGGAACTAACTTTGAAGTAACGCGAGCTATGCTTTTAATTCCGCCAATGATTACTAATCCAACTATTCCGGCAAGAATTGAGCCAAATAACCAACCCTTGTCAACAAAATAGCTAGAATCTCCACCTGTTATGTAAAGAAATTGCTGAAACGCTTGATTAGATTGAAACATATTTCCAATGCCCAAACACCCAATCACAATAGCCAGCGCATAAAAAAGTCCCATTGGCTTTGCAAGCCAAGATAAATTTTTTTGACGCAATCCAGCTTCAAGATAGTACATTGGACCGCCAGAAATACTACCATCTGGATTAACTTTTCTATACATTACTCCGGCTACACATTCAGCAAATTTTGTAGACATCCCTAAGAAGCCAGCAATAATTAACCAAAATGTAGCTCCGGGACCACCAATAGAAATAACAATTGCCACTCCAGCAATATTTCCAATTCCAACAGTTCCAGATACTGCCGTTGATAATGCTTGAAAATGAGAAAGCTCTCCTTCATTTCCAGGCTTTGCAAAATCTCCTCTTAATAATTTAAATGCGTGTTTAAATCCCCGTAGATTTAAAAAATTAAAGTAAAAAGTAAAAAAAATTGCTCCTCCAATTAACCATAAAACTATCAAAGGCATAGGCGTACTAAAAATTGTATATTCATAAAAAATAAAACTGGCTAAAAGATTTGTAATAGGTTGAATAGCAGAATTAATTGAGGCGTCA
>CABXUO010000007.1 GCA_902515455.1 uncultured SAR86 cluster bacterium | reverse complement strand
AGTCCCCAGAGGAACTGGAATAATTATTCAAGCAAATTCAGATGTTGAAATTTTTGATAATGAAATTGGAGATAATGATACTGTAAATATTGCTGTTGTAACTTATGGGAATGATACTGATGATCAAGCTTATTATCCACATCCTAAATCAGTTCAAATTCATGGAAATAAATTCGGTCCAACTGGCTATAATCCTGATACTAGCAAGGGAGAGCTAGCTCAGATACTTTTTGATTTGTCAGGTGGTAACATGCCGGATATTTTTTGGGATGGCTTACTGCCATTCTCTCAGCTTATTTTTGGCCAGCCCGAAAACGAGAAAATGATTATTACCAACAATGGTGATGCAACAATGCTAGCTATAAAACCTTTTGGTTATATGCTCCCCTTTTTAGAGCCAGCAATTTTAGATATTACTAAATTTGATGGAGAGATAACTCCACTTGAAAAGGTAGAGTTTGATGAAACTTTCTAAAAAAATATCCTTATTAATAGCTCTATTAATTTGTTTTAAATCTCAGTCTCAAAATATTAATGATTACAATTTTGAAAATTTTTCAAATACACCAAAATTTCTATCAGAATATGGTTTCTTTAAAGATCTAAAAAATCAAATACCTGCAGATGATGTGCACCCATACTCTTTAAAAAGTGCATTATTTTCAGATGAAACTGATAAGCTTCGTTTTGTATTCGTGCCTAAAGGAAAAAAAGTTGGCTATGTAAAGAATAAAGTTTTTGTTTTCCCAATTGGGTCAGTTCTTATTAAAACTTTTGCATACCTAAATAATAATGGTCCACTGGAAGCAGAATTGCTTGAGACTCGCTTATTAATAAATACTAATGATGGTTGGCAAGCAATTAGCTATGTTTGGAGTGAAGATCAAACCGATGCAAAAAGAGCAATCGCAGGTGCAACAATTCCTACAAAATTCGTAAACTCGTCAGGAGAAATCATTAATATAAGATACCGAGCGCCAAATCAGAACCAATGTAAGGAATGCCACCAATTAAAAAAAGTAATGACTCCCATTGGCCCTAAGGCAAGAAATATGGATAAGTTAGTTCAATATAATACTGGAGAAATGAATCAATTGGTTTACTGGGCTGCTTTAGGTTGGATAAATGAAAATCTGGGATCAAGCTCAATATCCAATTATGCAGACCTAAATGCTGTATTAGAAGATAGAGCAAGGGCATACCTTGATATTAATTGTGGCCATTGTCATATACCTGGCGGCTCTGCAGATACAACAGGCCTATATCTAAATTACACGGAACAGGGAAAAGAACGGATTGGAATTTATAAAAAGCCAGTTGCTGCTGGACGAGCGAGCGGTAATTTAAAATATTCAATTGTTCCAGGTCATCCCGATGATTCAATACTCCTTTATAGAATGAAGTCACTTGATCCAGGGATAATGATGCCAGAATCAGGAAGAGCTCTTTCAGATGAAATAGGTATAAAACTTATTTCAGATTGGATTAATAAGCTATAGCCTTTAAATTTGTGCTTAAGCCCATAAGTAATTCATAATAGTTTTTTTGGAGAAAATTTATGTCTAAACACTCTGCTTTAAATACTTTTGGAAGATCCGGAAATCCAGCCTTTACCAGAAATTTTGATAATACAAGTGCAATTCCTCAGTCAGAGCGAATGACCCTTGATGGTGCTGTGAATAAAACAGCTATACTGTTATCAATTTGTTTTGGTGGTGCATTTATTGGTTGGAATATGCCTGCATTGGCAATGCCAGGATTAATCATTGGAACAATTCTTGCATTCGTCACGATCTTTAGAAATCCTGCAAAAGCAGGAACAACTGCACCATTTTATGCAGGTTTTGAAGGAATTGCTCTTGGAGGAATTACAGTATTCGCAGAAGCTCAATATCCAGGTATCGGTATTCAAGCAATTGGACTAACCTTTGGTATTCTAGCGTCCTTACTATTTTGTTATAAAAGCGGCATTATTAAACCTACTGAAAACTTTAGACTAATGATTTTTTCAGCAACCATGGGTATTGCTATTTTATATTTAGTCAGCTTTATCATGTCGTTTTTTGGTTCAGGCATTGGGTTTATTCACTCAAATGGAATGTTTGGAATAGGATTTTCATTATTTGTTGTTGGAATTGCAGCACTTAATCTCGTTTTAGACTTTGATTTTATTGAAGAAGGTGCTGAGCAAGGTTTACCAAAATATATGGAATGGTATGGAGCTTTTTCACTGATGGTCACTTTGGTATGGTTATACATTGAAATACTTCGACTTCTTATGAAACTTAGAAGTAGATAAATGAATGCTATTTTTTTTAGCATTCTGGCTATATTCTCATTGTTCGTTTTTATGAACCTTGGAAAAATTAAAGCATCTAAAAAACAGATGGATCGAGATGACAGAATCAAATGGGGAAATCGTCGAAGAAAATCTTTTTTTAAAAATAGATCTACAATTATTGAGGGTAAAGCAGAAGAAGTAAAAGACGATACTGAGAAATAATGCTAGCAGCCTTCGACTTTGGGATTTCAAATACAGATGTAGCTATATTTTCTAAAAACTCTGTTCAGTTCTTCACTACTCCATCGTCAAGTCAAAATATAACAACCGATCTTATAAAAAAAATACTTTCGAAACTTGATATTCCAATATCAAAGGTTGAAGCATTTGGGGTTACAGGCGGTAAGTCATCTGATCTTGATGATAGTTTGATGACAAAAAAAATTATAAAAGTGAATGAAATCGATGCAATTGGTCTTGGTGCAAAAAAACTCTATGAATTTGGAGATGAACCGACGCTTGTTGTAAGTGCCGGAACTGGTACTGCATGCGTACATATTGATAATAATAATTTTAATCATCTTGGAGGAATTGCCGTTGGTGGTGGAATGCTTGAGGGTCTTGGGCATTTATTGTTTGAAAATGGCTCAGGGCATGAAATAAATGAATTTGGGGAAAAAGGTTTAAGAAATCATCTAGATCTTCTAATTGGAGATGCGGTAAACAAGATAGGAAATTTATCTCCAGATCTTACAGCTGTTAACTTTGGAAAAGCAAAATTTTCTAATGCTGACACTATAGAAAATACATCTGCATCATTATGTAATTGTATTGGCGAAGTTATAGGCACAATTGCATACCTTAATGCACTTTTAATAGGCTCTAAAAAAGCTTACTTTATTGGCAGAACATCTTTACTTTCACTTGTTATAAACGGAATTAATGAAAGGTTGAAATTAGCTGGAGTGAGCGGTGTTTATGGAGAGAATAGAGAGTATGCTAATGTAATTGGAGTGCTAGAGAGAATAAAAGATTTAGCATAATTCTAGAATTTGAGAGACTCCAGTAGAGACATCAAAAGAGTTGTCAATTATGTGATGGCAATATTTTTTATATAAATATTCTCGTTCCTCAAAAACATCACTAATAGTCTGATCAGGTGATTTTATAAATCCTCTCTCAGAAAAATTTTCAACTCTTTCAAGAATGATGTTAAAAGGAACTGCTAAAAAAAATACCTTTGAGTTCTGCATTAGATATTCCATGGCTTTTTGACTGTAAACAGCGCTGCCGCCAGTAGATAAAATAATTTTATTAAAATCTACACTTAAAAGAATTTCTTCTTCAATCTTCTTAAATCTTTCATATCCCACAAGATCAAGTATTCCCTGAAGAGATGAATCTTGGGATTGCTCGATTATCTTATCAGAATCAATTATTTTAAAATCTAATTTACTAGCAAGCTCAGATGCAATTGATGACTTGCCAGCTCCCGCCATCCCAATAAGTGATATAGATGAATTCACCTGCTATTTCCCGCTATCATCAAGATATTTAGATATCACTGTTTCAGTTTTAAGTAAGTTTTTACGAGAAGTCTTTGTAGCAAACAATATTTCAAAAATAAAAAAAATAAGGGCAAGTATTAAACACAGCATGCAAAAAATAAATGCAACAGAAATAAAGCCATCTAGTAATATTTGATAGATACCGCCAACAAATAACGACCCAATAACAATACATACAATTAATCCGCTGAGAGCACAAAAGAAAATTGATGTATTGATAAATTTAGTTCTTGAAATCAGTCTTTTGCGATTTGAAAGCAATATCTCTTTGTCATCAGAATCTACCTTACAAATAAAAATTTGAAGGTATCTTAGTCTATCAGTAATCCTTCCAAGCCTTCCAGTCATGACACTTAACAACGCACCAATTCCAGCCAACAAAAACACTGGAGTGACGGCTGATTGCATAATTTGAGAAATGGATAAATATTCTGGCATTGTTATGACAAATTAACTGTATTATTTAATCTATTAATAAATTGTAATCTGATATACCAAATATGAAAAAATTATTTTTACCATTATTGCTCTTACCATTCATTTTAAATGCTGCGACTAAATTAATAGTGCTGGGCTCTGGTACTCCCAATCCTGATCCAGAAAGAAAAGGTTCAGCTTATGCAGTAATAGTAAATAATCAAGCCTACCTAGTTGATTTTGGACCAGGCGTTGTGAGAAGTGCGGCCGCTCTCTCCCCAGAATGGGGAGGAAATATAAAAGCATTGTCTGTGAAAAATATTGAATATGCTTTTTTAACTCATATTCACTCCGACCATTCTGCAGGCTTGGCAGATTTATTGCTCACTCCATGGATCATGGGCAGGGATAAAGAAATAAAATTATTTGGACCAAGCGGATTAGACAAAATGGCAAATTCTATTCTTATGGCATACGAAGAAGATATTAATTACAGAATTTATGGCACGCAACCATCAAATAAAAAGGGCTATAAATATAAATTTAAATCTATTGATGAAGGATTAATATATGAAGATGAGAATGTAAAAGTGGAAGCATTTAGAGTTCCGCATGGAAGTTTTGATGATGCTTTCGGTTTTAAATTCACTACTGAAGATAAAGTCATTGTATTTTCAGGAGACACTGGGCCATCCAAGACACTAGAGAAATTAGCCCATAAGGTAGATATATTAGTTCATGAAGTCTATTCTCAAGCTGGATTTTTAGAAAAAACGAAGGATTGGCAAAAATATCACCAAAGCCATCACACATCAACACTTGAAGTCGGAGAGATAGCATCAAAAGCTAAGCCTCAACTTCTATTGCTATCCCATATACTCTTTTGGGGCTCAACTCCTGATGAAATTCTTCAAGAAACGAGACAAACTTTTAGAGGCAATATAAAGATAGCAGAAGACTTAATGATAATTGAATAAATAGTGGTGGAGCTAGGCGGGATCGAACCGCCGACCCCCTGCTTGCAAAGCAGGTGCTCTCCCAGCTGAGCTATAGCCCCACACAAGGTGACAATTGTACTAGATATCTTTTGCAGTGCAATATCGTCTTTAAAATACAAAAACCCTCGCAAGGAGCCAATAAAAACCCTATAATCGAACGATAATAGAGATTAGGACGGAGGGGAATAGAAGTCTTATCCTTCTATTGACTCCTCTTGAGAAGGTTCCTCAAAGGAGGTTACCGTAAACCCTGTGTTCGTCTTAGGGAACATATGAAGGGTTCAGGGAGTAAAGCTACCACAACTTTTGATGGTAACCTCCTATGAGAAAACTGTTATAACTTGTAATTAAATCCTACTTTAAATGTCTGAGGTTTTTGTGATCTTGCCCCACTTTTTGGTGCTCTAGCAGCAATATCCTCATTATCTGTAACGTTTTCTAACACGCCATATACATCTAACTTTTCACTCATCCTCTTTCTAATAGAAAGATCTACAAAGCTGTAAGAATCTATATTTTCAAAAGCGCCACACTGAGCTGAAGAACAAGAACTTCCATGATCTGCCAATCTCAAGTATCCACTCCAGCCACCTTCAGTGATAAAGCCAGCACTCAATGCCAGGACTGAACTTGGAATATAAGGTAGGTCATCACCAGCTGCAACTACACCAAAGTAGTCACTATCAAAGCTATTTTCAAAAGTTGCATCTGTTGATGTGAAGGTCACGGCTATAGGGAAACTTACCCCATCACCTTGAACAACCCATGATGCATCGACTTCTAGGCCAGAGACATCAACTTCTCCTCCATCAAAAGTATCACCAGCGTCACAGTCTCCACCATTAGAGTTTTTACACTCTGCAACTAAGTTTGCATAATCACTTGAGAAATACATAACTTCAAGCGCAGTAGTACCTTTGTTATATCTAAAGCCTAGTTCCATATTATCAGCTTCTTCTGCATCACCATTAAATACAGGTGACATTCCTTGGTGGAAGCCTGCAACAAGCCTAAGATTTTCATTCATATCATATGTTGCACCAATGCCGAAGGTTGAATAATCTCCTGTTGATGTTTTATTAACATATTTTGGATCTGGCATAGTTCTACTACCACTAACACCATCTTTCCATCTGTTTTCAACTTTGTCATACTCTTCTGATCTGTATCCTAGAGTTAAAGTAAGCTTATCCATTGAGATAGTATCTTGAAGAAAATATGATGTAGCTTGAGTTTCTCTTAGTCTGTTATTACTACCTGTGAAACCAGAGCCACAATCATAAAGAGCTGAATTAGTTCCTGAAGAGCTTTGTTGAAAACATTCATATCCCTGATCTCTACTTTCATAGTCATCTAAATCTCTGTAACCAAATGTTACAGAATGATTTTCTATATCAGTAGAAACTTGGAACTGAATACCTTCATTGCCGTAGAATCTATTATTATGCTTTAACTTAACTTCAGTAGCTTGCGTACCATCAAGAATTCCTTGAGCTATTGCATTACCAGCATTTGCTGCCTCAATAACACCGTTTATACTGTTGCTCACTCCGCCGGTCTTGCTGTTATTCGCTTTATCAACTTTAAACCAGTCTCTGTGATAATCGTTGCTAAATGAAGTTAGAACTACATCAACATTACCAAAGGAACCTTTATATGTAATGGAATTTTGCTCTCCATCATTATCCATCATGTCATATTGAGTTAGGCCATAACGCATTCTTGGATTTTTATTAAAACTTGCCTGTGAAAGGCCTACATATGTTTGTTCAGAAGACTCATCTAAATCAAGATATTTGAAGGTTACCTCGTGATCTCCCGCTGAGTATCTTAATTTAACAAGCATGTCAGACTTTTGGAAACCTGTATCGCCTCCTACATTTGCGATAGAGTCAAATCCATCAGTAGCATGCTCATGGAATTCAACCATGCCGCCAAACGAACCACTCTCTCCACCCATAACTACATGAGATCTAGTCATCCCATTATCACCAAGCTCTTGGACAAATTTTCCTCTGCCATCGGTAGGGATTGGAGTACTTATAAGGTTTAAAGCTCCACCAATAGTACTCGGGCCCTGGGTAATTGCTGATGGTCCTTTTAAAACCTCTACAGCATGAATCCTACCAGTTGTTGGGAAGTAATATGCAGATGCAGATGTATATGGTGCAGGAGCAACTAATACTCCATCTTCCATTATTGTTATTTTTCCGGATCTATCCAAACTTGTTCCACGAATAGATATGTTTGGTCTTAAACCATAGCCATCCTCTGTTCTAAAGAAAACTCCTGGTACTGCAGAAAGAATTTTATGTATATCTGTATCAATTACTTTTTGTAGATCTTCATTGGAAATTACTGTTACAGATCCAGGCACATCTGAAGGATCATCAAAAGTTCCTATGATACTGACAGATTCGATTGTCTCAAGATCATAATTTGTATCAGCAAAAGCTGGAACAAAAAATAGAATTGCAAGCAATCCCATAATTACAAAATGTATTTTTGTATGAATATTAGGCCATTTATTTTCCATGATATTTATTCTCCTTAAAAGTAAATTCGCTCAAAGAGACTAAATAGCCTAGATGAGAATGGAAATGATAATCATTCTCATTTACAAATACAAGCTTTTTTTTAAATTTTAATCGTTACCTTTAATTGCAAAATAAAGGCCTAAAGCAAATATGAATATTTGCTCACTCATAAATAACTTTTGTGTAATAAACCAGTCGGGATGCGCTAGGTAAAATGCTCCAATCATTATAACTACCACAGCACCTCCACCAAGACGAGTGACTAAGTGCCCTGCTCGCCCTAAAAAGCCACCAATTATGACTGCGGCTCCAGCTCCAACCTCTCCAATTGCTACCAAACTAGTCACTATTTCTGGTGCAAGAATTCCCATACTCTCAAACCAAGTCACCATCTTTTCTGGGGGTAATGGAAATTTACCTAAACCATGAAGAATGAATGATACCCCTAAGACGAATCTTAAAATCCATGGAGCCAAGCCAATAAATGGTTTGGCAACACTATCTAAATAATTTGAAAAACTCATATAAACTCCGTTTTTATTTATTGTATATGATGCAACGAAAAGAATTGGAAATATAGAAAAAATCCCCATATTGAAATTTATAAGGAGACAATTATGTTCAATCCATTAAAAATGGCAGGTGATCTTAAGGGCATGGAAAAAATGTTAAAACCAGCCTTAGAGAAATTTATGCAAGACTCTGGTTTTGTGAAAAAAAAAGATTTTGAAGATTTAGAAAAAAGAGTAGCTGACTTGGAAAAAAAATTAAACTCTAACTCTTCTTAACTCATAAATACAAATAATTTATACAGTAAAAAAGTTATTAGTGCTGGAGTGCCAATCGAAATTGCGTGCGCAATTGGCTCAGAGTATATTCCCACCCCAATTGAAGTAAAAAAACTTGCTAAAAATGAAAAAATTAATATGACTATAGGCATGCATGATATCTGTATGATTAAAAATCTCCTCCCCTGAATATGCATTGGAGTTAATGAAAATGGAAAAACGAATTTTCTATAAAGAAAAAATGCACATATTAATGCAACAACATATGAAAATGTAGCTGAGACAATAATGTCAAAATAAGGTCTTAAAATAAGCCTTATCGAAAAATTTAAAAAAGCAGATAGGCCTCCTGCAATCAAAAAATAGATAAATTGTTTTGAAAAATATAATAAAAGGAATTTTTTTATTTGATCAAGATTCATAACGAGAATAAACTATTTATTAATAGAGAACCTTTTTATAAATAGTCTTCCCAGCAGTTTTAAAAAAGGAGGGACCTCTTTTTTGATGGATATTTTGGATTCACCAAGACCATCTTCTCTCTCCTTAAAAAAAATAGGTAATTCAAGCATTTTTTTTCTGTTCTTTGCAATCCAAAAAGAAAATTCTACTTGAAATGCTGGGTGCCCTTTAGAAGAAATTTTGTGGCCATACTCCCTAAATAATTCGGCTCTAAATCCTCTAAATGTATGAGTACAATCTGTTAGTTTGATTCCAAGCAAAAGTCTGCACAGGAGATTCATACCCCGACTACCTATATCTCTTATTGGAGATTTTCCAAATTGTTTTCCATTCGACATATATCTTGATCCTATTACTAGATCGTAGCCATCATCAAGCTTGTCTTTAATCTTTAGCAAATCTTCAGGAGATTGAGAGAGATCTGCATCTATGCACAAAATATATTCTCCGCGTGAAGACTCATAACCTGCTCTATGAGCAGCACCAATCCCCTCTTTTTTTCCATGTTGCACAAGCTGAACCTGAGGAGATCTTTCGGAAATTCTTAGAACTTCCTGAGCTGTCCCGTCTGGACTATTATCATCGACAAAGAGAATTTCCATTTGATTATGAAATCCTTGAAAAGCCGCTAACAATTTATCAGATGTCTTCTCAATAACTTGCTTCTCATTGTATACAGGAACAATGATTGATAGTTTGACAGCTTTCATGATTCTATTGATGATTAATGACTAATATCGAGAATAAAAAGAGTCTAAAGCTTCATGAAAATTGCTAATATGGACGTCTTCTAAAGCTGGGTGACAACCTACAAAAAAAGCTCTATCTCTTAAAATTCTGGATAATGACAAGTCACCATGCACTCGATGATCTAATTCTCTAAAAGCTGGTTGATCAGGAAGACAGCCCATCATCATGGCTCTAGTCTCAATACCTTGATTCTCAAGATGAACGCAAATGTCTTTCCTGGAAAATGGAGCTGATTCATCTATCAAGATCGGAACTCCATAGTGAGCAGATTTATCTCCTTCTCTGACATGAAGGGTAGAAAGCCACTCATGCTTTAAGACTACATCCGTAATTTTACTTACTACATTTCTTCGCTTTACATTTAATTCATCCAGTTTACTTAGTTGCACTCTACCCATTGCAGCTGCTACATCTGTCATGCGAACGTTATATCCAACAGACTTGCTTACATACCTGACATCGTAATCTGATAAAACCTCGTCAGAAAAAAATCTGTTCTCGCTATCGAAAACTCTTCCAAATTCTCTTAACTCTCTTAAAGAGTTATCTATTGCAGGATCTGATGAGAATACCATCCCGCCCTCGCCGGTTGTAATATTATGAGCTACAAAGAAACTCAAAGCGCTAACATCGCCATATGCACCTAGCTTTTTACCTTGCCTTTCTCCTCCATGCGCCTCACAGCAATCTTCGAGAACTCTAATATCTCTCTCAGCAGCAAAATCAATTATTTTCTCTATTCGACCAGGAAATCCAAGGTTATATACAGGCATAATAACCTTAGTTTTTTCTGAACACGCATCAACCATTTGATCTATGTCTAAAAACCAATCATCTTCAGAGACATCTACGTAAACTGGGACCAAGCCTAGTTGATAAATTGGAGATACAACTGAAGAAAAAGTTGCTGCTGGAACAATAACCTCATCGCCTGCCTTTAACATTCCTAAATTGATCAAGCTGGCAAGAGCTAACATATTTGCAGAGGTACCTGAGTTCATTGCTACTGCATGATTGACATCCATGTACAACGCAGCCTCTTTTTCAAAGTCTTTTACGATTGGTCCCTGCGAAAGACGAAGATTTAGTAAACAATCGAGCGCTGCTAGTACCTCTTGCTCATCATAAACAGGAAAGCCAACTGTTAATTTTTTTTTAAAGTCGGCTGATTCGGCTTCTCTGCGTGATAAGAATTCATCCTTGATAGCTTGTTTTAAAATGTTATCCATTATTTTTCCTTTTTATTCAATTAAATTGATCGTATCTTTCAACCCATCTTCAAAAGAAACCATCGGCTCCCATTTTAAATGTTTTTTTGCAAAATAAATATCGCCGCAATGATCTAAGTCAATTGATTTATCATTTTCATTAACTTCAGTAAAGTTAATTCTTTTTTGAGAGGAGGTTAACTTTTTAATAGTCTCTGCCGTTTCTTTGATAGAATGAGGCTTCCCTGATGCTATGTTTATGGCATGAAAACCCTTTAAAGTATTTGAGGTTATTGCAAGTTTAAATGCTCTAACAACATCAGTAATATAAATAAAGTCTCTTTTTACTGATGAGTTACCAAATAATGCCTGTTTTTGAGGATGTTTGAATTTTTTAATTGCTTCAGGGATAAATTGTGTCACTTTAGAGCCAGGACCAAAGACAGTAAATAGTCTTAAAGCTAATATAGTTAAGTTAGATGATTTAGCATGTGTCTTCATCATCATCTCGCAAGTATGCTTACTAATTCCTAATGGCTCTAATGGATTTAAATGCATATTTTCCGAGAATGATTCAGCTTTTATGCCAGAGTAAACATAGACACTGCTTGCAAAAATTAATTTTTTTGCTTGTGTTTCTTCTGCTATTTTTAAGACATTAGAGGTAGTAAGAATGTTTACTCTCGTCTGCTCCCTTCCCTCACTTGTGCTTAAAAATGTTTTACTTATTGCAGCTAAGTGAATAATCGTATCAATGCCTTTGGGAAGTTTAGGGAGATTAGGATTTTGCAAATCATGCGAAACTATTTTTATTTTACTTGATACTGGTAAAAGGCTGCTTTCTTTGCTTCTAATCATACAAATAATTTCATCTTTTTGATTAGATTCAGAAACCAAATTATTAACAAGTGCTAGCCCGATAAAGCCTTCTGCTCCAGTTATTAGTATTTTCACTCTTGTGATTCCAGAATAACTGACCTTTTATTTATAGAATCTTTATGAACTAAGCTAATTAAGTTGGTAGAAAATTTTTGATTACCTCTGCTATTCCAGTCATCAGTTGAGTTTAAGCTCAGGGTGTAAATAGCGGAACGTTCTGGCCATAAAATATCCCTATTTTTAAGATAAGGCCATACAACAGGATCATGCTCATTATTGATTTCCCAAGTTATTACTTCGTCTCTCCAAGTGGGCCAATCAATTTTATCTTTTTGTTGAGTAATAACTTCTGGCGAACTGCTCAAAATCCTCGGATAGTATTCCAATATTCCCACAGATATGGAAAAAAATATTATTAATTTAGCAGTCTTTTTCCCAGGCAGAATAATATTAGATGATGAAATAAATTTATGATAAATGAAAAATAAAATTATGAAGCTGGTAATGTATGAGTACCTGAATCCTCCATGCCCCCCAATTGAAAGCAATGAAATCATTACAGATAAATATATAAATAAACTGAGAAAATTTATTTTTTCTTCAAGATTAGAAATTTTATAAAGTTTATAAAATATATAACTAAATATCCCATATATTAAGAAATTAATCGGTAAATTCACTTTTTCTAATAAAAAAAAGCTCTTTGAAAAAAAGCCCTCTAGGCTACTTGGAAGAATTTCAATAATTACTGAATAGTATGAACTATCAATCCCAGCATTTATGAGATTCATAAACAAGCGAAATATCAAAGAAATAAAGTATCCAAATAAAGGAAAAATTACATTGAATTGAAAAATAAATGTAACTCTATCTGCTATTGAGAGTGAGTCTGAAATCTCTCCTTCTCCCAATCTATTCATATTGCCTAAACCGCTTATGTAGGAAATGTAGAAAAATAGTATGTGAAGCAGACCAAAAATTAAGAAAATCAAACAATAGATTAACACTGGTTTTTCTTTGTATCTTATGTATCTAAGAAAAAAAAATGGAGACATCATAAGCGCAAAAGGGCCGCTAATAGCTCCTATAAATATAGAAAAATTATATAGAATTCTTTTTGCGACACTCTTTAAATTTTCATCCAGTAAAATAAGAAAGATAATTACGGGGAAAATAAAATGGGGATTTGTCGAATTTAACCAAATTTCCCCAGTGCTGCATGAAAAAATTAAAAAAGAAGAGAGGATTATTTTTTTTTCTAAATTATCCCAATATTTGGATTCTGTAAAAAAAATAATAAGCAATGGGCTAATTAAAATAAACATCCCAAATAAAGTGGTTACCAATGGGGCATAGCTCAAGCTAACAAGAGAAGCCAAGAATCCACCAAACCTTGAAAGAAAATTGTAATAGGCAGGATATTGCAAAGTATCAAATCCTTCCCACCATTTCGGTAGATGGTAAAAAGTTTCAAAATACAGCCTCTCTTCTGCCCAAAATCTCGGCTCAAGAATAAATGATGGATATCTTATTAAGATAATAAAAACAGCAAAGGCTAGTACCCAAATTGAAATTGGTAGAATTTTTTTTGATCTGTGATCGATTGATCTTAGGTACTTAGAAAAAGTTTGGAGCATTAAGCAGTTGTAATGGATTTTAAATGTTTGTTCTCAACATACCATTGCTTTGTAACTTTCAATCCTTCTTCCATGGTTGTTTGAGGATCAAAACCAAGGCCTCTTAACTTTGTTATATCTGGACACCTTCTAAGAGTTCCACCTTGTGCCAAATCTCCTGGGACTATATCAATTTTTACATCAAACAAACTGGCTATTTGATGGGCAAGCTCATAAAGTTTAATCTCATTAGAAGTTCCAATATGATAAACATTTAGGTGTTGGCCCTGCTCAATTACTCTAAACAGACCATCTACAAAATCATCAATAAATATAAACGCTCTGGTTTCATTGCCTGTTCCTTGAATTTTAAAATCGATAGGTTGAGATCTTGAGGCTGAAATTAAGTCATCCATTTTCAGGACAAATTCTGGCACAACATGCTCCCAACCCATATCAGGACCATATACATTATGAGGTCGAAATATTACAACCCGCTTTATCTTAGATCGACCATAATTAATTGCTAAAAGCTCACTTATGATTTTTCCGCCACCGTATGAATATCTTGGATTTAGTAAATCTGGCACTATCAATGGAACGCTCTCACTAGTTGGAACTTCATCTGGGCTTTGATAAACCTCCGAGCTTGAAGCTAGGATCAAATCATCAATATTATGGGTAATACAAGCATCCAGTATATTAATCATTCCTTTTACACCTACTTCCAGTACTAGCTCTGGAAGCTCATAGAAAAATTTTGTCCCATTAACAAATGCTAAATGGCATACGGCATCTATATCCTTACAGGCCTCTTCTACTTGATGAGGATCTCTTATATCTCCTTCAACAAATTCAATTTCATCAATGACTGACTGCAATCTTCTTAAGTTACCCCTAGAGTTATTATCAAATACTCTTACTGAATGACCCTCGCGTAGAAGCTTTTTTACAATAGCGCTTCCAATAAAGCCAGAGCCCCCTGTTACTATATATTTTTTTTTCATAATTAAGTTATTCCGATATAACCCAAGTCTTACTGACTAATTTTCCATATATCTATCAAATCAACATGGTCTGGATACTTAATTTTAGAGTATACAGAATGTGGAGCAGCGATAATCACAGTTTCACATTTAGCAGTTATTTCTTCCTTACTGACAAAGTCTGGGCTTGCAGCAAACTCATCAGAGCACATAACATCCGCACCACTAAATTTTAAAATTTTTGATAACCTGAATGATAAAGAATCCCTAATATCGTCAACATTAGCTTTAAATGCCATTCCTAAAATACCTACTCTTCTATTTTTAAGAGAATATTTAGACTTCATTTGATTAACAATAAAATTTGGCAACCCTTCGTTGATCATCATGGCTGAATGTCCCAAATGAAAACCTCCCTGGTAAAAACTAGATATTTGCATGGTATCTTTTAAAAGACAGGGTCCGGCTGCAAAACCAGCAGAAGGGAGTTGTGCTGCCCTCTCATAACCCTCTACCATTGCATGTCTAACATTATCATAATCAACATTCTGGTCTTCACAAATCATAAAAAATTGATTTGCTATGGCAAATTGAATATATCGCCATGAGTTTGCGAATAACTTAGCTAATTCAGCCTCTTTAATAGATGTGATAATTATCGAGGAGCTTATCTTAGAAAATAATTCTGAGGCTTCACTTACAGCATCATCACAGAATCCGGCAACTATTTGAGGTAATTTTTTTAACTCTTGAATAGCATAGCCTTGAACAATCCTTTCAGGACAGTATGAAAGCTTCCAGTTCTGATCCTCGCCTAATGTTCGTTTAATCTGCTCACAAGCATTAGGTGCAATTGAACTCCTAATTATTATTAACTGATCTGGGCTAAGGTATTGCTTTAAATCTGATATGAACTCAAGAAACTGCCTGGTTTTAGAATTCATATATTCATCTACTGGAGTACCAATTGCAATAACAATATTCTTTGCCTGAGAAATAGAATCGGTGTCTAATGAAATTTCAAGATTTCCATTTTTAAGTGCATCTTTTAATAGTGGCTCCGCTTCGTATTCAACAAAGGGCAATGTTCCATTTGATACAATTTTTGCAGATTCAGCATTGATATCTTGCAAACAAACTTTTAAACCCTTTGATGCAAAAACTATTCCTAAGGGAAGCCCTATATGTCCTAAACCCCCTACAACACATACGTCATATTTATAAGCCATTTTTTCTTCCTAAATTAAATGCAGATGAAATTTTATTTTTTAAAGAGTGTTGAATATTAATCACCCTGATTATACACACTTTAAATTATCTTTTGAGCTAGAATATACCTTTGTTATGTTAAAAATTTTATCAAATGACTAAAAATGTTCTTGTAACCGGAGGATTTGATCCGATTCATTCTGGTCATCTAGCATATCTTAAGTCTGCAAAAATGCTTGGAGACAAACTTTGGGTTGGCATTAACTCAGACGAATGGCTGCAAAGAAAAAAAGGTCAATTCTTTATGGATACTAACGAAAGACTGCAAATAGTATCTAATTTGAAGTTTGTTGATTATGCTTTTTTGTTTGATGATGGAGATAATTCAGCTAGTAATGCTATAAGTCATGTTTTAAAAAATATTAAGCCTGAAAGTAAGGTCATCTTTGCAAATGGTGGAGATAGAAATGAAGGAAATATTCCTGAAATGGATAATTTTTCCGAATCGTCTAGAGTTATTTTTGAATTTGGAGTTGGAGGAGAGGATAAAAAAAACTCATCTAGTTGGATTCTTGAAAATTGGAAAAATCCTTCAACTAAAAGAAAATGGGGGCATTATAAAGTCTTTGATGAAAGGGAGGGTGTAAAAGTAAAGGAGTTAGTAATTGCTCCAAAAAGTTCACTTAGTGACCAAAAACATTTTAAGCGATCTGAGCATTGGTACATTTTGGAAGGAAGTTGCACAATATTCTTAGAAAAAGATGGCAAAAGGTCAGAGGTTGTAATGAATGTTCATGACAGTCTTATAATAAATCAGGGTACTTGGCATAAAGCAGTAAACTCATCTAGTTCAAAATGTAGTGTTTTAGAAGTTCAATATGGTGATGCCTGTGTGGAGGAAGATATAGAAAGAAGAGAGTAATCCTTTATAAGAAATCTTAAAAATTAATTTATTCTTATCAAGGGATTGTAAGAAATTTTATCTGGAATCTGGTCTGCTCCAGGCACTCCCCTCTCAATTAAAAAAGGTCTAAGAGCCTCAATTGCTTTAGGTTCGTCGTAGTGACCGATACCTGGATGGAGATGATGAATAAAATGTAGTTGCATAGAATGATTGATATACCTTGGCATCCAATGCGACCAAAAACGTGTATCTTTATATCGCCCTTTTGAGGTTCCAAGATGGGGAAGGTAGGCAAAAAATACAACTGTATATACAGTTCCAATCTTTGCTGGTATCCACCACAACAGTAGAGTCTCTAAAGGAAAAATGACAACTAAAGCGAGCAAAGTTGCTCTGTATAGCAATGCTATAGGTATGGCTTTTGTATAAGAATTTACAAAGTTTTTATCATGTGCAAAGACCTCAAGAGATTTCGCATAATCAGATACAGATGAACCATCTGCAGCCCTTTTTATTGTCTTCATTAGAGACCCAGAGTGAGCACTTAAGTAATCGGGATCTTTCTCATGATCATTTGTATATGCATGATGTTTCATATGAGTAACTCTTAGAATCTCATATGGAGATATAAGTGTAATAAGTGTTATGTGTCCAACAAGTGAATCAAGCCATCTCATTTTAGGATTACCTCGAGAGTAATTTCCATGCTGAGATTCATGCGATGGTAAATACGCAAAACAAGCACAAAGACTAGCAATACAAAAGCCAGCCCACAGAGGGATAATGCCATTGATCACTAGGGGCCATAGTGACAGCCAAATCATAGCCTGTCCTATTCCAATTAAAATCATCTCCCATTGAAACCTTTGAGAAAAACTTTTTGCTATCGCTTTTTCTTTTTCAAATGAAAATTCAGACGATACATCTTTAGAGTTTATCAAAACCATGCTCCCCGAAATTTTGCTATTAAGCCTATCATTGCGCCTAAACCATAAGTCCAGAGGTATAAACTGGATACAGAGATAAACATACCGGATTGATTAGCCAGTTCATTAATAACACTTCCAAGAAAAATTAATCCAAACCAAAATTTACTCCAATTTGTAATATGATCAAAGAATTTTTCTACTAACATTTGATAGCTATTATGAACTTAAAAGTGATATTTTGTCATAATTTTAGGAATTTTTTTGCTGAATCGAGTGAAGCGTAATATCAAATATTAGAACAGAGTTGGGAGGTATGGTTGGTCTCCCCTCTTTACCATATGCTAGATCGGGATGAATAAAGACTCTCCAAAAATCGCCTTCCTTCATAAGAGCAATTATTTTTTGACATCCAGGGATTAATTGTGAAAGCTGAATAGTCAAAGGCTCGCCTATCTCAATAGAGCTCCAAAAAACCGATCCGTCAATAAGCGTCCCATGAAAATCAGCAGAAATAGTATCTGATAAATTTGGATGCAATGAAGAATCCTCAAAAGACTCCAAGACCATATATTGAAGGCCTGGTTCTACCTCTATTACTCCATTATTTAATAAATTTTTTTCTAAAAAGGCCTCAGCTTGATTTAAATTAGCCTCAACGTCTGGTGCCTGACTGCAAGCCGAAATTATCAGTGTGAATATTATGCAAACTAAGAAAAAATTTTTCAAAATTACAAACCTTAATTGAAAATAACTGATATGTAATTTTATAGATTTCTTGATAATTTTGTTAGTGCAATTTCCCAAATCTGATCAAGAAAATCTATAAATGTTATCCATTTTTGTATTACATCAAAATTAAAAATTTCATCATTAAGCTGATAACCTTTTGAAAGAAAACGAATTTGATTTTCATTTAAATTAAAACTTCTAACTAATGATGCAATATCAAAACAAGGATGATTGCTACTAGAAAATTCCCAATCAAGAAAATAATATTTTGAGTTCCAAATTAAATTTCCAGAATGTAAATCATTATGAGAAAAAATCATCTTAACTCCATCATCAACTAACTCATTATACAAATCAGATGCTTTCCTAAAGAACATTTCATTTTGACTTTCTTCAAGTAGACTTTCATACAAATTCATAGAATCTTTAAAAATATTTTTTGAGTTTGCAGGTATTGGCGAACTATGAATGCAAGCAAGATTTCTTCCTAAATCTATTAAAGAAAAAGTATTCGATTTTTCTTGATCAAAAACCGGCTTAGTTCCAGTTATATATTTCCAAATCATTATGCCTGCTGATGGATCAGAATAAATTAGAGGTGGAGATAAACCCAAATTAATAATGTTATTTAGAACTATGGCCTCGTTCTTTCGATCAATTGCCAACTTCGAAGCAGTGGGAAGGTCAAATCTTATTACTGCCCTGGTTTGTTTATAGGTACATTCGTAAACATCCGAAATTAAACTTGATGAAAGCTTATCCTTTAAAGACAAAGTTCCAGGAATGGACTCAATTTTATTTAGCAGTGATTTCATTGCCTGTATCTAGAATTTTTTTCCAAGATTTGTACCCAAAAAATATTATTACTAAATAGAGTCCAAATAAAAAAGCTGTTGGTAAGAGGCCTCTTGATATAAAAAGTAATATTGAAATAGTGTCAATTACAAACCAATAAATCCAATTTTCAATTAATTTTTTTGCCACCATATAAGTTGCAATAACTGCTCCCCACGTTACAAATGCATCGAAAAATGGAAGAGCTGCATCGGTATAGGAATGCATAAATAAGCCTAATGAAATTGAAAGAATCAAAACCAAAGAAATAGCGTAAAAATGCTTTAATCCACTCCAGGTGTTTACAATAAAAAACTTGTTGTTAACTTTGTTCCATTGTGACCAACCATAAAAACCCATAAAAACATAAAAAATCTGCAGATATGCCTCCATGTATAGCCCTGCCGATTTCATGATAAAAAAATATAAAATAGAGCTGATAATTCCAGCTGGCCAGCATAAGATATTTTGTCTAACTGCTAATAAAAGATATAGGATGGCTAAAATAACAGCTGCTAATTCCAGCCAATGATTTTGAAAATATTCAAAAATCATATCTTACACTTAGACCGACATGCCTTGGATCGCCATGACGTTCATATAATGTGTCTTCAAAGTTTGGAGCTTCATTTCCAAAATAGAAACCTCTGGTTGAATAATATTCATCAAAAATATTTCTTGCCCACAAAGAATAGGTCCAATTATCAATTGCATAATCATAACTAAAATTTGTTAATGCATATGACTGAGATTTATTATTATGGGAATCTGAGTAGTAAAAAGCACTTTTGCCAGTAATGTCTATTGTTAATGATGCTTTATCTGAAATTAACCAATTCACCCCAAAGGCATAACTTTTTTCAGGGGCATGTGCTTGTGCCCTTCCCTCGAGATCTGGACGAGACTTCCAGTTTTTAATTTCAGTTTTTAGCAATCCAACTCTTGTAAAGATACTTAAATATTCATTAAGTTGAGCATCTATATTTAACTCAAGTCCAATATTTGTTCCTTCTGCAGCATTCTGAGTAAGAAAGGAAAAAGTATTGGGATCGGTTGGATCAACTTGAGTGGATATTAGAACTTGTTGATCTGATCGATCAGAGTAAAAAATAACCGAAGAAATATTGATTTTTGAATCTAATGTTTTTACATTGAGACCAAATTCGTAGTTGGTAAGAAACTCAGGATCAAAATACAAATTATTATTTTGAGAATCTGGGTCTAGACCAAGATTAAGATTAAAACCACCTTGATTAAACCCTCTGGCTACACTAACAAAAATATTCAAGTGATCATTCAAAAAGCTACTAAGTGAGATTTTACCTCCAGACATATTATCTGAAGGGTTGAACGACTCTCCATATGAATCAAAATACTTTGCTTCATAATCTTCCAATCTTGCACCAATAGAAAACTTTGTATTCTCACTAATAAAGTAATCAAGATTTCCAAAAAGTGAATAATTTGTAGAGGAAAAGTTACTTATCGAGGAGGACTGGCTTGCGTAAGGCCCAAATGGATCAGAAGGGTCTCCATATATACCATCATCATTTTTTATATTGATTTCTTTGACATCAAAATAACTTATGCCTAATACCCATTCCGTATTAAGACCATCATTAAAATTTGCAGCATCTGAAACTAATCGAAATTCCTGACTAAATGTTTCTCTTGCTCTCAATGTTTCAGAATAATAATCATATGTATAAGGAAAATGAGAATTAGCATTACCCCAATCTGCATCGTAACTTAGCTCGACATCTGTATCGGTAATACTGGTTAAACTTTGGAATTCAAAATTTTTAAATGCATGAAAAAGTTTTATGCCAAATCCATTAGTTTTTTGAGAATCCATCCCTGGTCTATCAGAAAGAGTATTTAAACTTCCATCTATGGTCCAAATATCAGCAGGATCATTTAAATCTATTTGGGTTATGAGAAGTTTAACTAAAGTCTCGTTGCTTATTTTCCAATTAAATTTAAATCTAAAAGTATTTTCATCCTTTTTGGATGTATTGGATTTGCCTAGAAATAAATTCTTTCTGAATCCATCGGAATAATCTTTGCGCAATGCAAATCTATAGGTGAGATTCTTATTTGATTTTAGCGATCCACCAAATGCAATGCCTGTACTTAAAGTCCCAAAATCTCCGTACGTTATTTCACTAATTCCTTCAAACTCATCAGTCGGTTCTTTTGTTTGAACATAAATTAACCCTGCCAAAGCATTGGAGCCTATTCTTGATCCCTGAGGCCCCCTATGCACTTCAATTTGATCAACATCAAAAGTGGTTGCAATACCACCTTGACCTGAATAATCAATATCGTCAATTATGAATCCAACAGCTGAATTGGGAGTTCTTTCATAACCAGACCTCTCACCAATGCCTCTAATTTGAAAATGTCTTGCTCTTGAATCACTGGCAGCAAAATTTAAATTTGGAACTAAATATGAAAGGTTTTCAAAATGTTTGATAGGTTGCGAATCTAAAATTTTTGAATTCAGAATTACAATGCTTGAATCCTTTTCAAGAATGCTTGACTCACGCCAATCACCTTTTACAACAATTTCCTCAATATTTTCAGAAAACAAATTAATGCTGATAAAGAGAAGTAAGAAAAAAATATTTATGTTGGTTTGCATGCAATTCCTCCGCCACTATTGTATGGATCAGGTTCAAAGGGTTTCAAAAAAAGATCTCAGGCCAAAATGACCACCCCTTTGCATTATTTTCTATAGTATTAAAACTAATTTAAAAAAGATAGAGCTTCTTAAAAAATATCAGATACTCTTAGCGCAATTTTTTCTAATCGTCGTTTAAGCTTATTTTGTATGTCTCCGTTAGGGCCATCACTGAAAATAAAGTTAATAATGAGGCAAAAGACATATAAACAGAGACCCAAAAAATACCATAGTTATTCCACAAGAACGCAGCAATGGTTGGTGCAAATGCTCCTCCAAGAATTGCCCCAAATTGATAGCCAAGTGTTGCTCCTGAATATCTAACTTCAGTTGAAAATAACTCTGTAAAAAATGCTGCCTGGGGACCATACATCATGCCTACAAATACAAGCCCAATTGTAATAGCCAAGACTATTAGGTAAAAATTACCGGTGTCGACAAGGGGGAATATTGCATATGCCCATAAGCCTGTGAGTATTGCTCCAGCCATGAATATGCCTTTTCTTCCATAATGATCTGAGATGGAAGAAAACATAAATTGGCTTGGAACCATAATTGCTGAGGCAATTAATACAGCTGCTAACATGTCATCCCGTGATATTTCAGCACTTGAAACACCATATGCAAGAAGAAAAGCTATAAGTATATAAAAAGTTACTTGAATTGAAAGAAAGGCTCCAGCCGCCAAAGCGATCCGATTTGGATACTTTCTTATTGCCTCAAGAATTGGTGATTGTTTAATTTGTTCATCTTTTATATCAATATTTTGCTTTCTTTGCTGAAGTTCTTGAAATGCTTTAGTGTCCTCGAGGTTCAATTGAATATACATACTAATTCCAATCAAAATAGCGCTTGCAAGAAATGGAATGCGCCATCCCCACGAATAAAAAGATTCCTCAGAAACAAGTGAACTTGTAATAATAAATGCAAGATTTGCAAGAATAACTCCTATTGGAGCTCCAGCTTGAGCAAAAGCGCCATAAAAACCTCTTTTGTCAGGTGGAGCACTCTCAGTAACCAGTAACATGGCTCCTCCCCATTGACCACCAATTGCAAGCCCTTGAACAAAACGCAAGGAGGTAAGTAAAATTGGAGCTGTAACTCCAATCATTGCATAAGTTGGTAAAAGTCCTATGAGGGTAGAAGAAACCCCCATTAATATTAATGCTATTACTAGAGTTTTTTTTCTCCCTATTCTATCGCCATAATGTCCAAAAATAATTCCCCCAATTGGCCTTGCAATAAAGCCAGCCGCGAAAGTTAGTAGAGATAAGATCAAAGCTGTAGAAGGCGTAGCTTCTCCAAAGAATGCTGTTGGAAATATTAAAGCGGCGGCGGCACCGTATAGAAAAAAGTCATACCATTCGATACTTGTTCCAGCCAATGCAGTAAGAGCAACTTTACGCATATTTGATTCTGAATGATCTACTGGAGGCATGGGCTCAAGATACGATAAATATAATAAAAAGTAAAAATTTAGTTAGCTCAAAAATTTATAGAGATTATGTTAAGTCTTATATACTAGAGCCATGCAAAATATTAATAAAAAGATTTATAGTTTATTGCCCGTCATTATTGGACTAATCTTTATTGCTGCTTGTAGCAAAAAAGACATAGGCATTCCAGAATCTAGGGAGATTATTCATTTTGATGAATACCATGGCCAAAAAATAAGCGACCCATACAGATGGCTTGAAGATTTTACTAATGATGAAGTAAAAGAATGGGTCAGATTGCAAAATAACTACTCACAAAAGTTTGTAAAAAATAGATTTCAAAAAAGCATTAAACAAGATCTTGAATTAATCTGGACTAGTGAATATGTAAGTACCCCATTTAAAGTACAAGACAAAATTTTTTATTATTTTAATACTGGGAAATTAGAGCAAAACAGATTAATGATAAGAGACTGTGAATCATGCCCAGAAAGAATTCTTATTGATCCTAATAATTTTTCAAATGATGGAACTGTTTCTTTGGCATCAGTGAGCGTCAGCCCAAATGCTGAATGGATCGCATTTGCAAAGTCAGATGGGGGTTCAGACTGGAGAACATGGAAAATTATGAAAATTTCTTCTGGGGAGATCCTTGATGATGAGATTGAATGGTCTAAATTTTCTGGTGCTGAATGGTCTCCTGATTCCAGCGGATTTTTTTACAGAAAATATCTTAAGCCAGACGGGGAGGAATTATTAGATTTAAATAGCAGTCCAAAACTAATGTTTCACGTTATTGGGACCAATCAAACTAATGATCAAATTATAATTTGGAATAAAAATGATCCTTTATTATCAAGTTCCATTACAGTTTCAGATGATGGTCAATATAAGATTCTATATACAGAAAAAGGAACTGATGAGAGAAACTTACTATCTGTAAGTCGATACGAAGATGAAGGATTCATATCTATTATTGATGAATTTATTGCGAGTTATACCTTCATAGATTCTGAGGGTAACTACTTATGGTTTTTAACCGATCACATGGCTCCAAACAGAAAAGTGGTTCGTTTAGACTTTAATAATTTAAATTTAGGCTTCGAAGAAATAATTTCTGAAACTGCTTCATCTATAAGGAGTGCAGATTTAATCAACCAAAGCTTTGTAATAAATTATTTGGATGATACTTTCTCAAATATTAAATATTTTTCAAAAGATGGTAAAAAAACGGGTTCTCTTGAATTAGAGTCCTTAGGCACAATATCTGGATTGGCTGGAAAAAAAGAGGATGAGAGTATTTTTTACAGCTTTACAAATTTCAAACAACCAACTCAAATCTATAAATTAAATCTTTTGACTGGCGGTTCAGAACTTTTTTGGGAAGAAAATCTCACAAATTTTGATCCAAATAATTATGAGACAAGATTAGAATTTTTTCCTTCGAAAGATGGAGCTCTTATTCCTCTACACATAACACATAAGAAAAATTTGCAAATAGATTCAAAGACCCCAGTTTTGCTGTATGGATATGGTGGTTTCAACATTTCAATATTACCAAGATTCTCAAAAAGATATCTTGCCTGGATGAATCAAGGCGGAGTGTTTGCATTGGCAAACCTCAGAGGGGGAGCCGAATACGGCAAGAGCTGGCATGAGCAAGGAATGTTACTTAATAAGCAGAATGTTTTTGATGATTTTGCTTATGCAGCAAAATTTTTACATGCCAATAAAATTGGCTCGCCCAAATCTACCTCTATTCAAGGAAGATCAAATGGAGGATTGCTTGTCGGAGCTGTAATGTTGCAAAATCCAGATTTATTTGGTTTTGCAATTCCGCAAGTTGGCGTCATGGATATGTTGCGTTTCAATAAATTTACCATTGGCTGGGCTTGGGAATCAGATTATGGGTCACCAGAAAATTTGGATGATTTTAAAAATTTATATGCATATTCCCCATACCATAATATTCAAGCAGGTATATGCTATCCACCCACATTAATAACTACATCGGATAGAGATGATAGGGTCGTTCCGTCGCATTCATATAAATTTGCTGCCAGGCTTCAAAATCTTCAAAGTTGTGATAATGCAATCATGTTAAGAGTTGAAACAAGATCTGGTCATGGAGCAGGAATACCCAGAAATAAATTAATAAACGAAATTGCGGACATATATGGAACTGCATTGAGTTTTACCCAAAAAAACTAGTCTAAAAAAACACTGATGCCTGTGTTAATCTATCGACCAATCAATTAGCGCCTAATAACTATGAAAAAATCTATTATCTATTTTTTAATACTGATAAATTTTAATTTGTCCTCTGATGAAGGTATGTGGGAGCCCTATGAGCTCACAAAACTTCAAAAAGAACTCAAGCAATCTGGATTTTCAAAAGATGTATCTGGTTTGACTGATTTGTTCTCTCATCCAATGAATGCCATAGTTAGTTTAGGTGGCTGTTCTGCTGCATTTGTTTCTCCTGATGGGCTGATTGCAACCAATTATCACTGCATTGAAAGCTCTTTTCTCCAATTTAACAGCTCAAAAAATGAAAACCTTTTTGAAACAGGTTTTGTTGCAAAAACTAAAGATACAGAAAAAAGATCTGCACCTGGCGCAAGAGTTTATGTAACTACCTCAAGTACAGAGATTACAGATGATGTGCTAAGCGGAATATCAGATCAAACAGAAAGTTTAAGACGGTCTGAATTGATTGAAGAAAATAAAAAAAGAATCATTAAAAATTGTGAGAGCTCTGAAGAAATTGAATGTAGGGTTAGATCTTTTTTTAGCGGCGAGACATATAAGTTAGAAAAAGTTTTAAAAATCAAGGATGTTCGACTTGTTTATGCTCCTCCAGCATATGTTGGCGAATATGGAGGAGAGATAGATAATTGGATGTATCCGCGACACACCGGCGATTTTGCTTTGCTAAGGGCTTATGTTGGCAAAGATCAATCCATTAAAGAATTCAATAAAGAAAATATTCCATACAAGTCAGAATCTTTTCTGAAAATATCTGCAAAGGGAGTCAGTGACGGAGATTTTGTAATGGTTTTAGGTTACCCAGGTAGAACCAATCGATTGCTTACTTTTAATGAAATAAGCTGGGATTTAACCACTGGATTCGAAGAATCAATCAAGTATCTACAACGAGGCATTAAATTAATTGATGATCATACAAATGAAGCTGATGGATCAAAATTAAAATACAGAGGAAGAAAAAGCGGATTTGAAAATTACTACAAAAAAATATCTGGCCAAAATAATGGTGCTAAAAATTTTAATCTTTTAGAAATAGAAAAAGAAAATTGGGAGCAATTTATGAAATTTGCAAATTCAAATGGAAGTAAAATTGAACTAAGTCTTTTAGAAGAGTTATTAGGCCTAATAGATGAATCGTTAGATGAAAACTTTGCAAGAAGATACTATGGTAACTCTACCCTAATTTCTATGGCGCAAAGAATCTATAGAAACGCAGTTGAGCGAGGTAAACCCGATCAAGAAAGAAAGCAGGGTTATCAAGAAAGAGATCAGGAAAGAATAAAAAATGGAATTAAACGAATGGATTATTCGTTTGATAGCAGAGTGGATAAGGCAATCTTTCTGGACAGATTAAGTAGTTACAGTAATTTTGATGCTAAATTGCGTAGACCTGACTATAGTAAAAATTTGTTGCTTGATGATGATTTTGAGCTCACAAAGAAAAAAGTTTCCGAATTATATTCCTCAGAATTCACAACAGCAGATGCAATGATGAAGCTCAAAGAAATGAGCCTGGATGAGTTAGATTCATCTGACGATCCTTTAATAGTTTTTGTAAGAAGTATTTATCCTGAAACTTTGGTTTATGAAAAAAAATATGATGAAAGAAGTGCAAAAAGGCAGCTTCTCAAGTCTAATTTTATAAAGCTTTTAAGGCAATATTATCAATCAAAAAACAAAGAAATTTATGCAGATGCAAATGGAACCTTAAGAGTAACTTATGGAAATGTATCGGGGGTTGAACTTAGAGATGGAGTTTATTTCAAACCATTTACAACTCTTGAAGGCATAGCAGAAAAACATTCTGGTCAAGAGCCATTTAATGTTGGTGACAAATTACTAAGTAAGATATCTGAAAAAGATTATGGAACTTATTATTTTGAGCCTATCAACTCGGTGCCAGTAAATTTCATATCTACTTTAGATATTACAAATGGTAACTCCGGATCAGCAACCATTAACTCAGATTTTGATTTAGTGGGCTTAGCTTTTGATGGCATGTTAGAAACTATAATTGCGGATTACAAATATATACCCCAAGCTAGGAGTATCTCTGTTGACTCAAGATATCTATTATGGACTCTTGAAAAAGTAGAGGGGGCAGATAATATCCTTAAGGAACTAACAATAGTTAACTAGTTTTTACTGGCTTTGTTCTATTAATAAATTTGGCTTTCCTGGGTGCTTTTTAAGCAGAAACTCATCATATAGCTTTCCTGAAGCAGTGTAGGCACGAAATCTTAAGTTATTCTCATTAATATCAATAATTTGATAAAGCTGAGTATTCTCCCCAAGCTTTTTAGCATATTTTCCTTTGGTAATTTCATACATTTTTGGGCCACTGACAGAAACTACATGCACTGTTCCAATATTCGGATCATATGCTTGTTGATAGCCTGTCGGAATATTTTTAATGTTTTTCGTTTCAATGAAACCGGTTCTTGAATAAGTGTGATCATGGCCACTTAAGACTAAGTCAACCTTAAATTGATCTAATGTTGGCTTCCACAATTGGCGCATTTCTTTGTTATCTCTATCAGAAGCTGGAGAATAAAATGGATGATGAAAAGTGATTACTGTCCAACGATTTGGATTATTTTCAAGAGTTCTTCTCAGCCAACTCACCTGTTCTTTAAGAGCAATATTGGAATCTAATGATATAAAACGAACTCCTTGATAATCTATGTAATATAAAGTTTCCTTTAATCTTTCATCTGGCACATCTTGAATAGGAAAAGAGAACTGCGGTCTCCAATGGCTGCTTACTTTCTCTATGCTACTTGTGTTTCGTTGACGATCATATAATGGAGCTTTGCCACCTAAAATAGTTTTACCAACTAGTTCTTGATTTAAAAATCCTGTTATTAATTCAGTTCCTTCATTAACAGTTATTATTTCTCCACTGTCCTTAATTTCTATTGTTCCTGCTTTCCCTTGGGAATCTTCAAAATCCAATTTAATTATTCCTGGAATATCATTTTTGTAAGATTTAATATCAATATTTATACTTTTACCCTCTTTGGTTACCCATATTCTTTTAGTTTGTGAGTCCAGAGGGTATTCATGATTGCCTGGGGTTGCAATAATAGGAATAGTTCCGTTTACCCAGTCAGGTCCTTGATGCCACTCTCCCCATTGTGAGTCCATATCATGGCTATCAACAAGGTCTCCTGCATGCAGTGTAAATGCAGCTCTTGGGGCGTCTCGGAATGCCTCCCTGAATACTCTTGACCAATGAGTCTTTACTTCATTTTGCGCATCACCGAAATAAATAAAGCTAAATGGTTTCTCCTCAGAACTAGCGGTTTTGAAATGATAATACTCTGTCCAATTTACGCCGTCTCCAACTCGATATGCATAAAGAGTATCTGACTTCAGGTTCCTAAAAATCACGCTGTGATAATGAGCCTCATTGATGTCGCTTTTAAAATAAGTTGTTTCTGCTTTAAATTCTGTTGGATTAAGCGTCCTTCCATTTGAGTTTGCTATTGCTATCTGAGCAACGCCCTTTAAAACTGATGTATCTGTTCTCCAATTTACTGCCTGAGTTGAGGCAGGATCATCATTCCAAGTTAAAACAACTCTGTCTGGAAGAGGAGATGGAAGATGTGCTAATTCATCAGAGTACTTTTTTGAAACCGAATCTGGATGCGCAAAAACATTTAGGCACAATGGAAGAAAAAAATAACAGAAGATCTTATGCATAATGAAAATATTTCTTACTTTAGAGACTAAATTTTATAACAATATAACAAAATATTTTTAGTTTGTTAGGTCATAAATATGGTGGGTCTGGGTGGACTTGAACCACCGACCTCACCCTTATCAGGGGTGCGCTCTAACCAAGCTGAGCTACAGACCCAATAAATTGGGAAAAGCGATTATAAACTAAACAATTAACTTGGGAAACCAAGTTGAAGGTTAATCTAATTTACCCTCTTCGCGAAGTTTCCTACGAATTTTAGTTGCGCTGATTTCGGTGACAGAACTATCAAAAACCTCTTCCTCAAATGAATAGCCTACTCCCCTGCCATAAGTAATATTAACAATATTTGGCACCAACATAATTTCATAATCAACGCCTCTTTTAAAATTATCTTTCAAAAGTCCAGCTTCTATACTCGCGCAAACTTCCTCCCAATTAAATGGATTATCGTCTTGCCCGTCTCCCCCTGATGCTCCTTGCACATCTCTAACTTGAATAATTACTTGACCAGTTTTAGCTAAGCATCTTTTAAATAATTCTTGATGGCCATCATGCCAAGGTTGCCATCTTCCAAGCATTTGAACGGTGGGCTTTTTCCAATCAAACATTCTTTAATATCTCCTTGGCAATGTCATCATGATTGTGCTCATTCCATTCTGTTATATGAAAATCAACTCTTTCAGGATCTTGAAAAAGTTTATTTGTGTCCTCGTATCTACCTTCTTTAATTGTGTCCATCCAAATTACAATATCGGCACTGAAATTTTCCCGAGTTTCTTTTGTTGGGCAAACAAAATCGCAAACAACATACCTTCCGTGTGACTTCTCAAAATCCGCAAAAGCTTTCATCCTCATAGATTGCCGTGCTCTTCCTGCATCAGAAAAATCCCAATCATTTGCCATCTTCCTTACTTGATCGGCGTTGTACCAGGCGGCGTTAAGCAAAGGCACTAATCTCTGAGTAAGGTAAGTTTTTCCACTTCCCGGTAATCCCATGACTAAAATTTTCATCTTTATAAACTATCCTGTTTGGTGGCTTTGCTTTACAGACTTGTACAGACTAAAAAATAAATAAAACAGAGGCATTAAAGTTGCATATTTAATTAATGTAGTAATAACCAAAAACCATAAACTTCCATCAGCAATAATAGTTCCACCTAAAAGTCCAAAAATTAACTGGATGCCCATGAATGTTGTTGTAAGGAGAAATAATTTAGTTGCAAATTCTTCAGTTAAACTCCAAGATTCGCCAAGAGAATCCATGGCTCCCTTCTCATCAAACATAATAAATAAAGGGAATAAACCCAAGCGACCGTATAAATAAAAACCTGGCAAAATTAACATTAGAAAGCCTAGTCCGTATGCAATGGAATGCATGATATTTGCCCAAAAGAGAGGAAAAAACTTTTTCAAGCCTGCAAAAAGTGCTTGATATGGCGTTATTGAATTTCCGTTTGATAATGAACGAAAGGCCACCATACAACCTCCACTCAATGCAACAGATAATATTATTGATGCAATCAAAAGAATAGAAAATTGAAAGGATATTTCGCTAATTGCTTCAAGAGCTGCGCTATCAGAACTTGTTTGAATGTCTATGGAACCTATGAGACTAGCTAATGCAACCTCAAGAGTAATTACAGGCACACATAATATAAATAAATAACCTATATTACTTAGACAAAAATTAATTGAGGAAAAAAATTGTTGCATGATGTGTTTATTTAGGATTGATTATATTATGAAATTCAAAGGATAATTTTTTTAAATTTTCTTTTGCCCACTTGATAAACTGCTGAAGTGCCAATAAAAACTTGATGAGTTTTATCAGTTATTTTTTGCTCATCGATTCTAACTGCTCCTTGCTGAATCATTCTCATTGCTTCAGAAGTGCTTGAAGTCATGCCGCAATCTTTTAACAAATTAGCTAGTGGAATAGAGTCACCTGAAATTTTATGCAATATTTCTTCAATATCATCTGGAATATTCTTTTTTTGGAATTGATCAATAAAGTTTGTTTCTGCATCATTTGCTGATTTTTCGTCATGGAAGCGAGCAATTAGCTCTTTGGCTAATTCAATTTTTATGTCTCTTGGATTCATCCCATTATCTTGCTCAGATTTTAAGGCATTAATTTCATCAGAAGATTTAAAGCTCAACAGATCAAACCATCTCCACATGAGTTCATCTGATATAGACATAATTTTTCCAAACATTTCATTTGGAGACTCATCAATTCCAACATAATTATCTAAAGATTTAGACATTTTATTTTTTCCATCTAAACCCTCAAGAATTGGAACAGTGATAACAACTTGAGGATCTTGGCCAAATGCCCTTTGAAGATCCCTGCCTACTAAAAGATTAAACTTTTGATCGGTACCACCGAGCTCTACATCCGCATGCAACATTATTGAATCATTAGCTTGAATCAGAGGGTATAATAATTCATGCAAAGCGATGCTCTGATTAGACTTATACCTTTTATTAAAATCATCGCGCTCAAGCATTCTGGCTAAATTATATTGAGATGCAAGTTTGATTACTCCCTCAGCACCGAGTTTTTTGCTCCATTCTGAATTGAACCTTACATCTGTTAACTTAGAGTCTAAAATTTTAAAAATTTGCGTTTTATAAGATTTAGCATTCTCATCAATATCAGTTTTATCTAATGGCGGTCTAGTTTTATTTTTTCCGGAAGGATCTCCAATCATTCCAGTAAAATCACCAATTAAAAATATTATTTGATGTCCTAACTGTTGAAAATGTCTAAGTTTATTGATCAAGACTGTATGGCCTAGGTGCAAATCTGGTGCAGTTGGATCAAAACCAGCTTTTACAATAAGCTGCTTCTTGGATTTGAGTTTTGTCAAAAGCTCATCCTCGCCAATCAGCTCATCAATGCCTCGTTTGATTAAATTTAGGTCTTCTTTCATTAGTTATCATTTATTATAGTATTTAATCAAATAAATGTATGAAATCATGTGGCTGGCCAATAGAAAAATTAATACAAATGATCACAGTCCGCCTGCCAAAGTGAATCATATTATTTTTTAAAACTGTGAGTACTTATAAACCCAACATAAGAATACTGCCCTTCGTCCTCATTGCAGTTTTTGCAATACTACTAATTTATGATGCTGGACTTGAGCAAGAGGAGCTAGTTCCTGAAGTAATTTCAGAATCCTTATCTATAAATATTCAAAATAATCAATATATTCAATCAAGAGATATCCATATTGTTGAACAGGGTGAAAATTTATCTTTAATATTTGAAAAATATAAAGTCTCATTAAATGATACTTATAAAATTTTTAGGGAAGATAAAACTGGTGAAGTAAAAAGTATAAGGCCTAAGGACAGATTAGAGTTTATATCTTCGGGTGATGAGTTAAGTAAAATTATTATCAACAAAGGGCCCCTTCTTTCATATCAAATTACTATTTTTCCTGAAATTGCTATAAAAAAAATTCAGAAAAAACCTGAGCTTATTAACTCCTTTAAAACTGGATTAATAGATTCTTCTTTCTATTTAGCTGGATTGAAGAGCGAAATTCCAGAAAGTGTAATTATGGATCTAGCATATATTTTTGGTTGGGATATTGATTTTGTTTTTGATATCAGGGCTGGTGATAGATTTAAAATTCTTTATGAAACACCCTTTGTTGATGGCCAGCAAATTGAAAATGGAAGCATTTTAATGGCTGAATTTTACAATCAGAATAATCTATATACAGCGATTAGATACAAAGGTAGGAACAAAAAATGGGAATATTTCAATGATGATGGCAAGAGTTTAGAAAAAGCTTTTTTGAGAGCACCACTTGATTTTGCCTATGTCAGTTCCCATTTCAATCCAAACAGAAGACATCCTATTTTAAATACTATAAGAGCTCACAATGGTGTTGATTATGCTGCAAAAAGAGGTACTCCCATTCGAGCAACCGGCGAGGGTGTTATTCAGTCGGTTGGATGGAAAAGTGGTTATGGAAGAACAATTGTAATTCGGCATGGGGGTGAAATAACAACTTTATATGCTCACTTAGAAAAATATCACTCGAGTATTTCTAGAGGAATGAAAGTTACTCAGGGGCAAACTATAGGTTATGTTGGTGACTCAGGTTTAGCTACAGCTCCCCATTTGCATTATGAGTTTAGGATTGGAGAGAAAAGGACTGATCCTTTAAAAGTCCCATTGCCTTCAGCATCTCCAATCAATAAATCTGAAATGAATCTATTTAGAGTACAAAGAAATAATTACATACAAATATCAGATCAGTTATTATCTAAAGATCCTAATGAAAAGCTATTCCAGTAAAATTTTTATTGGCACAATGAGTGGTACCAGTCACGATGGAATTGATATTTGCTCAGTAAGCATTACCAATAAAAAAATAGAATTATTAAATTTTGGTTCCTACAAATACCCAAATAGCTTAAGGAAAGATATTTCAGATGTAATCCAACATCAAGAATTAAGCCTAAATAAATATATTGAACTAGATAAAAAAATAGGTATTGCTTTTGGCAAATCTATAAATAAGTTTCTTGTAAAAAACAAAATAAATAAAAATCAAATTTTGGCAATTGGTTTGTCCGGACAGACATTGTTTCATGCACCTAAGCATAAATATCCATTTTCAATTCAGGCCGGTGACCCAAAAATGGTGTCTATAGAATGTTGTTTAGATGTTGTGAGTGATTTTAGAAATGATCATATAAATCTTGGTGGAGAAGGTGCTCCGCTTGTCCCACAATTTCATCAAAAAATATTTGCGAGAAAAAATTCTTCGCTATTTATATTAAACATTGGCGGAATATCGAATTTTACCTTCCTTGATGGAAAAGAAAGTTTTTATGGATCTGACTGTGGACCTGGAAACGCTTTGATGGATGCTTACTGCCAAACTTCTCTTAATCTTCCCTATGATAAAAATGGTGATCTTGCCAAAAATGGAAAAGTTCATCATCAAGCATTAAAAAAAATGCTGAGTCATCCCTTCTTCAAAAAAAGGCATCCAAAGTCTACTGGCAAAGAAGTATTTAATATCAAATTTATTCCAAAAGAGTTATTAAAAAAATCACCTAATGATATTTTGGCTACATTAAATGAGTTAACTGCTATTAGCATAGCAAAATCTCTTCATGCACAAAATAAATTACCTGAGCAGATAATCATCTGTGGTGGTGGAATTAAAAATAGATTTTTAATTAATTCAATTAAAAGACTTACAAAAATTGATCTTGTGTCTAGTAGCGAGTTTGGATTAGATCCTCAAGCAATTGAAGCCATGGCTTTTGGATGGATGGCTAGTCAACGAATTTACAAAAATCTACTTTACGTAAAAGATAAAAAGGGACTGCTTGGAAAAATTACAAGATCTATACAGTAAATGACTCGCCACATCCGCATGTAGTTTTGGCATTGGGATTAGTAATTAGAAATTTCGAACCAGAAAGGTCCTCTACATAATCTAAAGTTGCGCCATAAAGATATGGATAAGAAAGCGAGTCTAATAAAATAGTGAACCCTTCAAAATCTAAAATATCGTCATCTCCTGCTGGATTATCATCAAACTTAAAGCCATACTGAAAACCAGAGCAGCCTCCTCCAGTTACATAAACCCTAAAAAAGTTTGATTGTTGGTCAGGCAAAAGCCCTTGAATTCGCTTAATTGCATTAGAACTAACAGTAATGGATGTTGATTCAATATTCATATGGTATTTATTCTATAGGATTCATAATTATTTTTTCAAGATTAGTAGATAGAAGTTAAAATATTTTAAATATTTATTATGAAAAGAATACTTATTGCATACTCAACTACTGATGGGCAAACAAAATTGATATGTGAAAAAATAAAAAGTGTCTTGGATGATGCTTTTATAGTTGATTTGCACTCAATACAAAACATAAAGGAGAATTTTGAAGTTCTTAATAAAAGTTTTGAACATGTTATTGTTGGGGCAAGTATAAGATATGGAAAACACTCTAAGGATGTGTATGATTTCATAAGAAATAATATTGATTTCTTGGAGACTTCAAGTAATGCATTTTTTAGTGTAAACGTAGTAGCAAGAAAACCGGAAAAAAATACACCTGAAACTAATCCTTACATAAAAAAATTTTTAACACTTTCAAATTGGACTCCAAGAAAATTAGCAGTTTTTGCTGGCAAAGTAGATTATCCAAAATATCGATTTATCGATAAACATATGATCAGACTAATCATGTGGATTACAAATGGACCTACAGATACATCTAAAACTTATGAATTTACAGATTGGGATAAAGTTGAAGAATTTGCACAAGAAATAAGAAAAATTTCTCAATAAATTTGATATCATTCACGCGCACATTTATATAAAAAATAAAAGATTAAATAGTAATTAGTTTTAAAAGAAATACCTTTGAAAAGAAATAAATCAGAATCTCTCTTTGAGCAAGCTCAGAAACTAATGCCAGGCGGTGTAAATTCACCTGTTAGAGCATTTAAAAATGTTGACGGCAAACCTGTTTTTTTTAAGTCTGCTAAAGGTCCAATTTTAATTGATGAGGATGATAATCAATACATAGATTTCATTGGTTCCTGGGGTCCTATGATACTTGGACATTCAAATCCAGTTGTTTTAAATGCTATAAAAGCTCAGCTTGAGCTAGGAACAAGCTACGGCGCTCCAACAAGTCTTGAAAGTGAGCTGGCAAGAATAATTAAGAGCCAAGTACCGTCTATGGAAAAAATAAGAATGGTTAATTCTGGAACGGAAGCAACCATGAGTTGCATCAGATTGGCTAGAGGCTTCACAGGTAAAAATAAGATTATTAAATTTACCGGTTGCTATCATGGACACGTCGATTCTTTACTTGTTAAAGCTGGTTCCGGTGTTTCTACTTTTGGCTTACCAGATTCTCCTGGAATACCAAAAGAATTAGCAGCGCTCACCTACAGTTGCCATTATAATGACATAGAAGCTGTATTAGAAATTGCCAACGAAATTGGTGATGATTTAGCTGCAATTATTGTCGAGCCTATTGCTGGTAACATGGGCTTCATTCCTGGAGAGCATGGATTTCTTTTAACTTTACGAGAATTATGCAATAAATTTGATTCTCTCCTAATTTTTGATGAAGTAATGTCCGGTTTTAGAGTGGCCCTTGGAGGCGCTCAATCTCTTTATAAAATTGAGCCTGATCTAACAGCTCTTGGTAAAGTAATAGGTGGTGGACTGCCTGTCGGATCTTTTGGTGGGAAACAATCCATCATGAATCAACTTGCTCCAATGGGACCTATATATCAAGCAGGAACGCTATCTGGAAATCCATTGGCAATGAGTGCTGGGATTGCCTTGCTAAGTGCATTAATCAAAGAAAATCCCTTTGATGTATTAGAACTGGCTTCATCAGAAATAATGTTGCACACAAAAAATCTAATGAATGAAAAAGGGATACCATTTTCAACCTCTTCTATCGGTGGCATGTTTGGTTTTTTCTTAAGTGAAAATTTCCCGAAAAATTTTCAAGATGTTTTAGAAACTGATGATGCAATGTTCAAAAAATTTTTCAACGCCTCATTGAATCAGGGAATATACTTTGCTCCATCTAAATTTGAAGCTGGTTTTATATCCTTAACTCATGATCAAGCTATAATTGATCAAGCTAAAAGTAAGATTGAAAAAGCAATCAAGGAACTATAAAAATGAAAAATGATATCAGTGCTATAGGAAACGCTCTTGTTGATACTGTGTTCAAAGTCGAACATAGTCTTATCTCTGAGCTAGGATTAGAAATAGACCAAATGACCCTCTCCAGTGCTGAGGAACACGCACCAATAATAGAGAGACTGATTGCTTCTGGTGCTGAAACAGTATCTGACTGTGGAGGATCAGCAACCAATAGCCTTGTTGCTGCATCAAGTTTCGGTGCAAAATGCTTTCACACCTGTAAAGTTGCTGATGACCAAGACGGCATAAGATATCTCGATAGCATCAAAGAAGCTGGAATTGGCCATAAAGGGAATATGTCATCTGCAGACTCTATTCCATCTGGAAAATGCCTTATTCTTGTAACTCCAGATGCCAAAAGGACAATGACCACTGCCTTAAATGTGAGTTCCTTAATGGACGAAAATGATCTTGATTTAGAGCAGATTGCAAATTCAAAAATCTTTTACATCGAGGGATACATGGTAACCAGTGAGGACAACTATAAAGTAACCTTAAAAGCGCTTAATCACCTAAAAGACTTTCCTGATGTAAAAATAGCATTGTCATTATCCGATCCTGGTATTGTTATGGGTTTTAAGGATAAATTTAGAGAATTAGAGTCATATGGCCTGGACTACATTTTTGGTAATGATGATGAAGCAAAGGCCTTTGTAGATGAAGAAGATATCAATGAAGCATTTATAAAACTGCAAGATAAACCCTATACCTCAATTATTACTTTGGGTGAAAAAGGTAGTGTTGTAATTACAAAAGATGAAGTATTCAATTCTCCTCAAGTTAACATCACTCCTGTCGATACTAATGGTGCAGGAGATATGTTTGCTGGTAGCTTCTTATATGCACTACTTCAAGATCAAGACTTGAAGTCTTGTGCTGAATTTGCAAATTACGGAGCATCAAAGGTTGTAGAAACATTTGGACCCAGACTTACTCAAGAATCTTATCGAGAAGTATTAAATAATTATAAAAAAAGCTAGCTTATTGGCCCGCTTTCTGATAATTTCATGCGCCTAAAAAAAATTTATTAACAAAAGTATGCCTAAAAAAGCGGATACAAAAAAAACTAGTGCTAAGAAATCGCCTGCTAGGAAAACAGCCTCTAAGAAAACTACATTAAAAAAATCTTCTACTAAAAAAATAACTTCTAAAAAAACTTCAATTAAGAAAGCACAAGTTAAGAAATCTTCTGCTAAAAAAACTCCGGTAAAGAAATCTTCAACCAAAAAGAGAACTTCTCCAATCTCTTCTTACAAAGGTCGCAAAGGTGAAAAATATATGAGTGCTGCTATGAAAAAACACTTTAATGCAGTTCTAATTGATTGGCGCGAGCATTTAAAAGAAGAAATGCAAAAAACTTTTGATCATCTCAAAAATAAAGGTGAGTCATATGCAGATCCCATCGATCGAGCGTCACAGGAAGAAGAATTTGCTTTTGAGCTTCGAACAAGAGATAGGGAAAGAAAGCTTATTAACAAAATTGCAGCATCTCTTGAACAAATCAAACAAGATGACTATGGATACTGTTATGCTTGTGGAATAGAAATAGGAGTGAAAAGACTTGAAGCTCGTCCAACCGCTACACATTGCATTGACTGCAAAACGCTTGATGAAATTAAAGAAAAGCAACTTGGTGGTTAAAAAAACGGCTAAAAAGGTATTTTTTTTAAGCTTTTGAATAAAACAAAGAAGCAATCTAAAGCAAAAACTCCAAAGGTCCTAAAGGAAAATAAATTTAGCCCTCTTTCCATTGAAATCATAAAAAAGTTAAAAAAATCTGGATTTCAAGCCTATCTAGTGGGGGGTTGTGTAAGAGATTTATTAGCAGGGATTAAACCAAAAGACTTTGATGTTTCAACCAATGCAACTCCTGAGGAAGTTAGAAAAATTTTTAAATCATCAAGAATTATTGGCAAAAGGTTTCGCTTGGTGCATGTATTTAGTAGAAATGAATTAATTGAGGTTTCTACATTCAGAGCAAACATCTCTAGTAATGAAAATACCTCTGAGGTTTTGAAGGACGCAGAAGGAAAAATTTTAAGAGATAATGTTTGGGGAACCTTAGAAGAGGATTGTATCAGGAGAGACTTTTCGATTAATGCGCTGTATTTTGATCCTTTGCAAAATCTTTTACAAGATTTTCATAATGGGCTCCATCACATACAAAAAAAATTACTTGTTTCCATAGGCGATCCGCAGCTAAGGTTTGAAGAAGATCCAGTAAGGAGTCTTCGGGCAATCCGATTTAGCTCAAAATTAAATTTTAAAATTTCAAATGATGTTAAAAAGGCAATATATGACAAGGGCCATTTGCTTGGAAATATCTCAAATGCAAGAATGTTTGATGAGTTTTGTAAAATTTTTCTTACAAAACATGCGATTGATAACTTTAAAAAACTTAATTCATTTGGGGTTATCAAATATTTAATTAATTCGGAATCATATAACGAACATTCATTTGGTCTAAAATTCCAGCATGCTGCATTAATTAATACTGACAATAGGTTAAAGGCGTCAAAGTCTGTCACTCCCGGTTTTCTTATTGCTGCCTTGCTCTGGCCCAAGCTTATAGATATCTCAAAGGAAAATGGAGGCCTCAACCTAAGAAAATTTTTTCGAAGCATGGATAGAACTATTCGAGAGCAACAAGTACTTACTGCTGTACCTAGAAAATTTCATGGATATATTAAAGATATTTGGTCACTGCAATTAAAGCTTGAGACTCGCTTAGGTCATCAGCCTTATAAGATTCTGAATCATCCTCGTTTTAGAGCGGCATATGACTTTCTACTGTTAAGAGAGGAAGCATCAGAAGATATGCAAGGCATAGGAAATTGGTGGACTCATTTTCAAAAGGTGAATCGATCAGCAAAAATTGAATCACTCAAGAAATTGAGGGAATCACGAATCGGTCCAGTTGAGAAAAAGTTTGGTTTCTTGAAAGAGTTAAGCTAATCTTTACTAAACAAAATAAAAACCTTATGGAACCAGCTTTACAGGAAGCACTGCTTCCAAAATACATAGCAATAGAAGGACCAATTGGCGTTGGGAAGACTACACTTGCTCACAAAATTGCTGAAACCTTTAATTACGACGTATTTTTAGAACAGCCTGCAGAAAATCCTTTTCTAAAAAGCTTTTACAGAAACCCTAAACAATCTGCCCTTGCTACTCAATTATTTTTTTTATTTCAACGTATGCAGCAAATTGAGGATTTGAAGCAAAGATCACTATTTGAACCTGTGCGTGTTGCTGATTTTTTAATTCAAAAAGATAGATTGTTTGCTGAAGTTACACTTTCAGAAGAGGAAATGGGTCTTTATGACAAAGTTTATGAACATTTGACCATAGATGCACCATCGCCTGATTTAGTAATTTATCTTCAAGCTCCTGTAGAGGTTTTGTTGGAGAGAATTAATAAACGTGGTAATCCTGATGAAAAATTCCTTACAGTTGATTATTTGGAAAGGTTAAATGATGCTTACTCAAAATTCTTTCTGTACTTTGAAAATGCTCCACTCTTAATTATAAATGCATCAGATATTGATCTTGAGGATGGTGGCTCGGACTACGATATGCTTATTAATAAAATTATGTCTGATCCTAGGGGTAAAAATTTTATAAATCCTCAACCATCAATATTGTAAGAACAAGGTATCCTTGTGGCTGAAAAGAAATATCTCCCTCCTAAAAATCTTGTAAATCCTTTCATAAAAGATCTTGAGGAATATTACGGGATGTATCAAGAATCCATTGAAGATCCTCAAGCATTCTTTCATAACCAAGCTTTAGATAGCTTAGATTGGATAGAGCCTTTTAAGAGCGTCCATAATGGGAAGTTTATTGATTCAAAGTGGTTCGAGGATGGCAAGATTAATATTGCTCATAATTGTATTGATAGGCATTTAGAGGCTCATGCTAAAAAAACTGCGCTGATTTGGGAGGGAGATGATCCTAATGAATCGCAAGAAATTAGTTATCAAGAGTTACATGAAAATGTATCGAAATTTGGGAACATCTTAAAAAATTTAGGAGCTTCAAAAGGATCAAGAATTTGCATATATATGCCAATGATCCTAGAGGCTGCCTATGCAATGCTCGCTTGTGCAAGAATTGGTGCAATCCACTCTGTTGTATTTGGTGGTTTTTCCCCAGAATCATTGAAGGACAGAATTTTAGATGCAGATTGCAGAATAGTTATCACCTCAGATGAAGCTATAAGAGGTGGAAAAAAAATACCTCTCAAGATGAACGTTGATACTGCGTTATTAGATTGTCCAGATGTTACGAATTGTCTTGTTATAAAGCGAACAAAAGGTGATGTTGGTTGGGTTGAAGGCAGAGACAAAGATTATGATGAAATGTTTGTTGAAGCATCAAATGAGTGTCCTTGTGAACCTATGTCTTCTGAAGATCCTTTATTTATATTGTATACCTCCGGCTCAACAGGAAAACCAAAAGGCGTCATGCACACAACTGGAGGATACTTGCTAGGAGCACATTTAAGTTTTAAATATCTTTTTGGATACAAGGGAGATGATAAATATTGGTGTACTGCAGATGTTGGATGGATAACTGGTCATACATATATTATCTATGGACCCTTATCTAATGGCGCCACGAGTTTAATGTTCGAAGGGATTCCAACATATCCTAGTCCCTCAAGGCTATGGGAAATTTGTGATAAACATCAAATATCTATTTTTTATACAGCTCCAACCGCTCTTAGAGCATTAATGGCTCAAGGAGATGACCATGTGTTAAAAACAAATAGAGAAAGCTTACGCATTCTAGGAACTGTTGGTGAGCCAATCAATCCAGAGGCATGGGAGTGGTATTTTAAAGTGGTTGGCAATGAAGATTGTCATATCATTGATACCTGGTGGCAGACAGAAACTGGCTCAGTACTAATTTCTCCAATAGCAGGCATTACTCCAGTTAAACCAGGATCAGCAACTTTACCATTCTTTGGAGTTAGGCCTGAGCTTGTCGATGAAAATGGAAATAATTTAAAAGGAGCTCAGTCAGGAAATCTTATTATTACTCAATCATGGCCCAGCCAAATTAGAAGCGTGTATGGAGATCATCAAAGAATGATTGATACATATTTTTCTACTTATGATGGGGCCTATTTCACAGGTGATGGTGCAAGAAGAGATGAGGATGGATATTTTTGGATTACTGGTCGAGTTGATGACGTTTTAAATGTTTCTGGACACAGATTAGGTACCGCAGAAATAGAGAGCGCTTTGGTTTTGCATGAAAAAGTTGCTGAAGCAGCGATAGTCGGCTTTGAGCATCCTATAAAGGGTCAAGGAATATACGCTTATGTAACCCTCATGGTTGGAGAGGAAGAGAATGAAAATTTAACAAGTGAATTACAAAACTTTGTTGCTAAAGAAATAAGTCCAATTGCAAAACCTGATCTTATTCAATGGGCACCAGGACTGCCAAAAACAAGATCAGGGAAAATTATGAGAAGAATTTTACGCAAAGTTGCTTCGGGAGACTTTAATAATCTTGGTGATACATCCACACTAGCTGATCCAAGTGTGGTAGAAGACTTAATTAAAAATAAGCGCGATTTAAAAATAACTAACTAATAAACAACTCAAACCAAT
>CABXUO010000006.1 GCA_902515455.1 uncultured SAR86 cluster bacterium | reverse complement strand
ATTTTATCTGGACTGAAAATCTCAAAAGGTCAACTAGTTGGCTTGAAGGGTGAACAATCAATTGATTTAGATTTGCCCCTTAACTCGGCTGGTTATATTTTACCTAAGGTTAACAATATTACTTGGATTGGTTCATCGCATGAAAAGGAGTATGAAGATCTTAATATCTGCAATGACGTTGGAAAGGAGCTTGTTAAAAGGATAGATAAAAACTTTAAAATCAAACTTGCTGGCACATCGAACATGCTAATGGAGGCCCGCCTAAGAACTGGCAGCAAAGATAGGTTGCCATTGGCAGGAAAAATTGAAGAAAATGTTTATGCTGTAGGTGCGTTGGGATCAAGAGGATTTAGTTTAGGCCCAATACTCGGAGAATATATTGCATCACTAATAAATAATTCTCCTAGCCCAATATCTGCAGGGATTGCTTTAGCTATCGAGCCTTTAAGATTTAAAGATTAACTAATAAATTCTCTACCAACATCTCAGCAGATTGCATATCAGTAGGAGCATAGCTTGAACCTTTGCGCCATTTAGTTAACCCAGTCCAAAGAGTCTTTTCAACCTCATCGTCCATAACAGATATTCGAAGAAAAAATTCCGGAATAGAATTTATTCTATCTGGCTCATACAAATAGCTTCTGTACATTGGATAACCATAAAAACGAAAATCATCGTACCTAATTTTGTCTTTTGTTGTGACGCTTACATCAATAGAAATTGAAGAATCATTCGAAAATTTATGCCCTACTCCTTCCAAGTAGTTTTTAGCAGCATCTCCTAAGTTTTCAATTAAAATTGGATCCATCTCCACTGGCAAAGAGTCCTTATTTAATTGAATTTTGAAGTTTGTTCCTTCCTCTAATTGAAAATTATCCCTGCTATTTAGCTCGGTAAATGGTGAGGATGTACATGCAGTAAAAAATAATACTGCTGTAAGTATTGAAAAATTTCTTTTTAATGTCATATGTAATAGTAATCTTTGAATAATACTACTAATATAAGGCATTTATTAAATATTTAAACCATGTTTGAACTAAAAGAATCTAAAAAAATAGAATTATTAGACGTTGATGCTCAGATATATAAGCATTCAAAATTTAATACACAACACATTCATCTTGATGCAGATAATGATGAGAAAGTTTTCATGGTTGCTTTTCGAACAATTCCGGAAGATTCAACAGGCGTCGCACATATCCTAGAACATACTTCTCTATGCGGTTCAGAAAAATATCCAGTTCGAGATCCTTTTTTTATGATGATAAGACGATCACTGAATTCATTCATGAATGCCTTTACTTCTAGTGACTGGACTGCTTATCCATTTGCAACGCAAAATAATAAAGATTTTAAAAATTTGTTAGATGTGTATGTTGATTCTGCTTTCTTTCCTAGATTAGATCCTTTAGATTTTTCTCAAGAAGGTCATCGACTAGAAATTGATAGTGAAGAAAAATTAGAGATAAAGGGAGTTGTATTCAACGAAATGAAAGGAGCAATGAGCTCCCCTACTGATCAATTATGGCACGGAATGTCCAAACATCTTTTTGAAGAAACTACCTATCATCATAATAGTGGTGGTGATCCTGAAAAAATTATTGACCTAACGCATGCCGATTTAGTTGCCTTTCATCAAAGGCACTATCATCCAAGTAATGCAACTTTTTTTACTTTTGGTAATGTTTCTATTGAAGAAGTGCATGCCCATCTCGAAGAAAACGTTTTTCAAAAATTTACACCTGCATCAGAGCAATTAATAATAAAGCCTGCTAAAGCCTTCACAAATCCTGTTTATGCAAGCGGGACATACCAACCTCTTCCAGGCGATGAAAAAAATCATCATGTTGTTATTAGTTGGCTGCTTGGTAACAGCCATAATCCACTAAATTTATTGGAAAAATATTTTTTATCAAATATTCTATTGGATAACTCCGCATCGCCTCTCAGAAAAGCATTAGAGCTTTCGAAATTAGGTAAAGCACCTTCTCCTTTTCTTGGAATTGAGCCAAGTAACAAAGAAATTGTTTTTATGGCCGGTTTAGAGGGAGTAGAAGAAAACAATGCCAAACAAGTTGAAGAATTAATCCTTGCCACTCTAGATAAACTTGTGAGCGATGGAGTTCCAGAAGATTTAATCAATTCCTCTTTGCATCAATTAGAAATAAGTCAAAGAGAAGTTTCTAGTGGCGGTATGCCCTATGGATTGCAACTAATGCTTGGATGTATGAACGCATGCATACATCATGACGACCCTATTTCTATGCTAGATCTTGATACAAACTTCAAGAAACTTAAGTCTCTTATTTCTAAAAAAGGATATCTAGAAGAACTGATTTCTACCAGCTTAATAAAAAATCAACACAGACTAAATTTTGAGTTAAAGCCTGACCCAGGATTTAACGAAAAGTTAGAGGATTTCTTCTCTTCCAATCTTAAGCTTAAAGAAAATTCATTAACTGATGATGAAAAATCAGAAATAAATGATCTTGCAAATGCATTAAAAGCTCGTCAGGAAGCAGAAGATGATGTTGAGATTTTACCCAAGGTTACAAAAGAGGATATACCTCTTACACGTGAATATACTAATGAATCTTTTGCAATGAATGATAGATCTGTTTACGAAGTAGGAACAAACGGTCTCATTTACTCTGACTTTTTGTTTCCCTGTGCAAACCTTACCTCGCAAGAATTGCTATTTTCATCCTTGTATACATTTATTCTTACTGAAGTGGGTCTAATGAAATCTTCTTACGAAGAGATTCAAGCTCTACAGTCAAGTATTACAGGCGGCATAAATGCTTCATTCAGAATGCATATGAACGACCAAAAAGAACCAGGGAGACTTTTCTTAAGCATTTCATCTAAAGCCTTGGAAGATAACTTTGATTCAATGGAAAAGCTAATTTTGGACACTCTGGAAAATGCCCGCTTTGATGAAGAAAACAGACTATTAGATTTATTTAATATATTTGTTGCCAGAAATGAAGAGTCCTTAAATCAAAATGGTCATATTTTAGCCATGAGTTCTGCTGCCAGCAATTTAAATAGATTTTCAGCAACAACATATCAAATGTCTGGAATGCAAATGTTGAATAAATCTAAAGAAGCTATTTCTAAAATAAAAAACGTCAGTGATGCAACTGATGTCATAAATATACTAAAGAGTATTCATTCAAAAGTTTTGCATAAGCCATTCAAAATTTTTACAGCATGCTCGCCAAAAGCCCTGCAAAATCTTTCAAAAGAATTTAAAAATACTCAAGATGATGCAACGCAAGATCTATTAGAACCAATTGACGATCAAATAGCATGGATTACTGGATCCCAAGTTTGCTATTGCGCAGAAGCATTTCAAGGAGTATCCAGACAGCATCCAGACGCAGCTGCTCTTTCCGTGTTGGCAACTGTATTAAGGAATGGTTTTTTGCATACAGCAATTCGTGAGAAGGGAGGAGCATATGGAGCTGGCGCAATAAATGATACTGCTACTAACACTTTTAAATTTTTCTCTTACAGAGATCCTAAATGTACCGAAACTTTTTCTGCTTTTAGAAAAGCAATCGAATGGTCAAAAACATCTATTACTGATCAGCATCTTGAAGAAGCAATTCTTGGAGTTGTTTCGTCAATTGATAAACCTCTCTCACCTGTGGGTGAAGCAAAAAATGATTTTAATTTTAATCTGGAGAATATCTCAACTAAGGAAAGGCTTGAGATGAGGCAAAGAGTAATTAATTGTTCGATCGACGATTTGATCAAAGTATCTGAAAAATATCTAACAAAGCCATCTAAAAAATCTATTCTTGCTGGTAAGGCATACTCAGAAGAAGCTTCGTCACTAGGTTTGAATTTAAGAGAAGTTTAGATTAGAAAAAGAAAAATCTTTTTTTCTTAAGTTCTTTTGCACATCCCCAATATTGTTTTTGGTACATATCAGACCTTGCTTGAACTCTATCAGCAACCCTAATTAACCATTGTTTTTTTCTATAGGTCTTCTTTTTAAATCCTCCATAACCCTCATGATATGCAAGATACAATGACCTAGCATCAGTTGATGAAAACCCTTGGTAAAATCCTTTACTAGCATACCAACCAACGAAGTCTGCTGAATCACTAAAATTGGTTCTGCTAGCCCTAGAATTTCCTGTTTCATCCTTATAGTCTTGCCAGGTATTTTTTAAAGCCTGAGAATAGCCCACTGATGATGAGGGCCTACGCCAGGGAATGACTCCTAATAACTTAGTTCTCTCTGGTTTAATCTTGGCTTGAAAACTTGATTCTTGATGAATAAAAGCCATAAGAACAGATGGAGGAAGTTTCCATCTTTTTTCTGATTTAATTGCAGCTTTATACCAATTCCTTTTTTCCTGAAAGATTTCACAAATATTATCAGGCTTTTCAGGAGGCGAGCTTACACAAGAGGAGAGAGCAAGAATTAATATAATGAAAAAACTATTAGAATTTTTCTGGATCATTTATAAAATTATTTATATCAATTGCATCTACAATTTTAACACCAAGTGTTTTTGCCTTATCAAGTTTAGAGCCAGCATTTTCACCTGCAATTAAGTAGGCCGTTTTTTTTGAAATTGAGCTTGTTACTTTTGCTCCCTCCGTTATCAATAAATTTTTCACCTCATCTCTAGACATTGAAGATATTTTTCCAGTGATGGCAATCTGCAATCCTGAAAATTTCATATCTTTAGATGCGGTTTTTAAATCAGGATTGATAACATTTAGACAGTTAAGTAACTTTTGTAGGGGTTTTATATTTTCCATATCATTAATATAATCAGTTATTTTTGAAGACACTCTTGGGCCAATGTCAGGCACTGCGATTAAATCTTCAAAGCTAGATTTTAGAAAAAGATTCATAGTCCCAAAATAATTAGCTAAATTTCTTGAGGTTGTCTCACCAACCTCTTCTATGCCAAGAGCATAAATTAATCTGTGTAATTCGACTGAAGCAGATTTTCTTATAGACTGGATTAAATTATCAACAGATCTCTTTCCAAACCTTTCTAGCTTCTCAAGCTCAGATCGATGATCTGCTAAGGAGTATAGATCAGAAAAATCTTTAATAAATTTTTTATTAATCAGAGTAAATAAGATTTCCTGACCAAGTCCATCAATGTCCATTGCCTTCCTTGATACAAAGTGACTGAATTTACCTTGAAAAATTTCAGGACAATTATCACCACCCGAGCACTTTATGAATTGAGTCTTTAGACGCTCTTCAGATATGTTAAATTTTGATCCCGGATTTTCATCTTGAAATTTTTTGGCCTCGTAATTACTAGAGAATCTTTTAATAAGTTTTGATGTATTTTTATCAACAATCCTCCATTCAGACTGATAATTAAAAACTATTTCTGCATTACATCTTGGGCACTTCTTTGGAGTTTTAACGGAGTTTGATCGATTTTTCTTTTTTGGAATAACCTCAACCATTTTTGGAATGACATCACCTGCCCTTTTAATTAAAGCACCATCTCCTGGTCTAGGATCCAATCGAGTAAGTTCATCAAGATTATGAAGTGTGCAGTTGCTAACATTTACACCGCCAACATTTACTGTTTTAAGCTTTGCAACTGGAGTCAGAACGCCAGTTCTTCCAACTTGGAAATCAATATTTTCAATTTCTGTAAAAACTTCCTCAGCAGGGAATTTATGTGCAATTGCCCATCTAGGTGATCTTGCTATTTCTCCAAGCTGTTTTTGAATAGATAGCTCATTGACTTTAAAAACAACTCCATCGATTTCATACGGAATAGTATCTCTTGAAGATTCTATTCTTTGAAAATACTTATGGCATTCCGTGATAGAGGATGCTAGATGATTTAGATTATTTATAGGCAATCCCCAAGAAGAAAAAACTTCGAATATTTCTTGTAAATCTTTAAATTTTTTTCCATGACATGATCCAATACCGTGAGCAAAAAAAGCTAAGGGTCTTGAGCTAGTAATTGCAGGATCTAATTGTCTAAGACTTCCAGCAGCTGCATTTCTCGGATTTGCGAAAACTTTTTCTTCATTTTGTGTTGCTTTAAAATTTAAAACATCAAAGTCAGATTTGCTGATAAATGCCTCTCCTCTTACTTCAAGTAAATCAGGAAAAGGATGCTTTGATCCTACTAGTCTTAGTGGAATGGATCTAATGGTTCTAATATTAGAAGTTATATCTTCCCCAAGAGTTCCATCGCCTCTTGTAACGCCTCTAGTCAAAATGCCCTTTTCATAAATTAGGGAAATAGCTGCGCCATCCATCTTTGGCTCACAAAAATAATTTATGTCTTGATCATTGCCAAGATTTTTAAGAATCCGATCATGAAAGTTTCTTAAATCCTCCTCATTGAAAGCATTAGCTAATGAAAGCATCTGAGTAAAGTGTTTAAAAGTAGAAAAATCACTTGCTGGCTTAATTCCAACTCTTTGTGATGGGGATTCAGAGGTAACCCAGTCTGGATGTTCGGATTCTATGTGATGTAACTCTTTGAATAACTCATCGTATTCACGATCAGATATTGAGGGAGTATCAAGAATATAATACTCATGATCATATGTTCGAATTTGTTCTTGGATAGTCAGATATCTCTTATTAAGCTTATTCAATCTGAAAAATTCCTAAGAGATTTAAGGCGGCCAACTTCTTGAGCTTTAAATTTAAGATGTTCAATCATTTGTTTGCTTAACGGTGCCCTTGATGCATCACAAATACTCGCATAAATTTTTTGTGAAATACTGGAGGCAACATCAAGCATGATTTCAAATGCTTTTAATGGATCACTAGCTTGATTTAAATCTAAAGCCAGCAAAAGAACATGAGTTTTAACATCTGACTCGAGGATGCCAGGATTAATTCCGCTGGCAATTCTAAAAATCTCTTTTCCATGTTGATCTCTATAACTAAAAAATCCATTATTAAATTTCGCATCTAAATTTTTTAATAATGTGATAATTTGATTCATGTCATAATTTGACATGTCCATTGAAACTAAATTTAGAATTATTAATTCTTGCTCCTGGAGGGACGCTTCTTCATCCTCAAAGCCTAAAGTACCTTGCTCTAAATCACCCTCAAAAAGCATAGATTTGGAATCATCAAGAGAGCTTTGAATTAAAGAACGAGTAAAAAAGGATCTAAAAAAAAGATATAAGACAACCAAGAAGATTACTGAAGCTACAGCAATTAATACTATTTGTATATTGCTAAGCATGCTATGAAGCTGCTAACTTCAGTGCTTCTTTTACATCAACTGACACAACTCGAGAAACTCCAGCCTCCTGCATTGTAATCCCCATTAAATGATCGCTCTTTTCCATGGAAATTTTATTATGTGTAATAAATATAAATTGGACTCTGTCAGACATCTCTTCAACCATGGCTACAAATCTAGTAGCATTAATGTCATCTAGGGGAGCATCCACCTCATCTAACATGCAAAAGGGAGCTGGATTTAACTCAAATAATGCAAATACTAGAGAAAGCGCCGTCATCGCTTTTTCTCCTCCAGACAATTGAGAGATAGTTGCATTTTTTTTGCCTGGAGGTTGCGCAGCAAGAGTGATGCCTGAATTTAATGAGTCTCCATCTATTAACTGCAAGGCAGCTTTACCGCCACCAAAAAGTTTAGGAAAGATTTCCTGTATTTTGGCATTCACAGCACTAAAACTTTCATCAAACTTCATCTTAGACTCAACATCTATTTTTTTAATTGCACTCTGTAGTTTATCCAAAGCTTCATTTAAATCTTCTAATTGAGAATCAAGCTCATCAATTCGTTTTGACTCTTCTTTAATTTCATCTGGTGCTGCTAAGTTAATAGCTCCTAACGATATGATAGAGGATTGAGTGGACGCCAAAGATGATTCTAGATCTAAAAGATTCATCTCTTCATGATCTTCAGTATTAAGCTTGGAAATGGAGACTCCTGCCTTCCTCAAGGTTTGTGATGCATTATCTAAATTAACTTCAAATGTTCTCAAATCCAGTTTTAAGTTGTTTAATTTTTCCTCGAGGGATCTCAAGTCTAAGACAGCAATAGATTTTTTATTTTCAACATCTTGTATAGAAGCATCTACAACCGATTGTTTTTGACGAATAGAATTTAGTTCAGATTCTGCATCAGAGCTCTTTTTCACTAGCTCCGTTAAATTATTTTCAGCTTTGATTTTATTTTCTTTTGCTTGATTTAATTGATCAGAAATTTCGTTTTGCCTAAGTAAATATTCATTAGTTATATTTTTAGATTGTGCTGAAGTTATTTTGAGAATATTTGTTAATAAATCCTTTAAATCCTGAGCTTTGTTACGAATAAAATCAGCTGACGAACCAAAATCTTTTAGGCCCTCTAAAATAGTTTCAAGCAATTTCATTGCTTTTTCTTTCGGGCTGATGTTTTCGAGGCTAGATTCATTATGCAGTGCCTCTGCATACCTATCTTTTACCTTAGACAAGTCCTCCTCATAACCTAGAATTGCTTTATTAATATTTTGAAGATTCGTTTCATGCCGAGCAATTTCTGAGCCAATGGTATAAAAGCTCTTTTGTGCGTCTTCAAAAGCAGATAAAACAGAAGAGTGCTCCGTCTTAATTTGATCAATAGAAGTCTGATGAGTGTCGACTTCAGATGACTTAACAGTTATCTGATTATCAAGTTTAGAGATTTTTGAGCTTAATGAATCTTTTTTAGCTTTAGCACTTAAGGTATTTAAAATTGAAATATTTAACTTTAATTGCTTCTCCTCAGTCTGGAGTTTTTGATACTTTTCTGCAGCCTTAGCTTGATTTTGCAATCTATTAATCAATCTTTGAATTTCATCTCTTATATCTTTAACCCTAGCAAGGTTTTCTTTAGTTTTTTTGATTCTTTGCTCTGTCTCTTTTCTTCTTTCCTTATATTTTGAGATACCAGCTGCCTCTTCAATAAATACTCTCATTTCTTCTGGTTTAGCACTAACAATTTTAGAAACCATGCCCTGCTCTATAATTGCATAGCTTCTTGGGCCAAGGCCGGTTCCAAGAAAAATATCTTGTACGTCCTTTCGTCTGCATGAAGTATTATTTATTGAATAATTTGACTGTCCGTCCCTTGTCATTAATCTCTTAATGGATATTTCATTATATTTTGCATATTCGCCGCCCAATTTACCCATTGAGTTATCAAAAAGAAGTTCAATGCTGCATTGACCTGAGGGCTTTCTTAAGTCTGAGCCATTAAAAATAACGTCTGACATAGATTCACCACGCAAGTTCTTTGCAGACAACTCTCCCAAAACCCAACGAACAGCATCTATAACATTAGATTTGCCGCATCCATTAGGACCAACAACAGCGACCATATTTGTAGGGAAGGATATCCTCGTGGGATCCACGAAACTTTTGAATCCAGCCAGTTTGATGTGTTTAAGCTGCATTAAATAATTCCTTGTCTTATTTTAAACTATTGTTCCCTTTTTAACCATTCATCAGTATAAAAAAACAACTCCTCTTGATAATTTTTTGAATACTTTAAATCTATCGTCTTAAATGCTTCAAAAGAAGAGTTTTTACATTCAATCAAGGCCATAACCTTAACGATTTCTTGCTGCATAAAGGCAGATGCAATATCAAAACCTCTTACCATTGAATTAGATTTATCAAGCTTGATAGGCTTCTCAATATTTGGAAACAAAAGATCTTTTGAGGCAATATTGACTCCTGGCCCATTAGGAATTGAAACACCCAATTGCAATGATTGCAAAATACAATTTGCTGGCTTTTCCAGATTGATTAAAAGATTTGAATTTGCTATTTCAGGATATTTCTCATCTCTGAAATCTGCCAATAGATTAAAGATGGGAACTTGGAAATTCTCAGATGCAAACTCTGCATTTAGTTGTTTGAGGATGCTTTCTGCTGAAATAAATGATTGCGTATCCAAAGCTTTATAAAAAATCTTAGTGCCAATTAAAAATGATTGTTCTTCAGAGGATTGAGTATAAATATATTCATTCAAAAAATTTTTATCAAACTCTTCATCGCGTGAGATACTCCGTAAAATTGATTCAGACTGAACTGCTTGAGCCCAAGAACCTATCAGTGGTTTGTTAGAAGTGAAATTTAAGACAAATCCTCCAAATAACAGAATGGAAATTAAAAAAATAAATGCTTTATGATTTGATAAAGGATGAAGCAAATAAGCAACTACAGGTAATAATATAATTACTGAAAAAGCAATGATGAGCAGCATTAAACTCTTCGCTTTGAAAAAAAGATTGCAACAATTACAAAGAAAAATATAAATGGTGATAGCCAGAGGATATAGTTTGCACCTTCTAATGGAGGCCTATAATCTGCAAAAACGCCAAATCTATCGGATATATATTCTTTTATTTCCTTGTCTGATGAGCCTTCAATTACTAGCTTGTAAACCTTATTTTTTAAATCTCTTGAGACAGGAGCATCTGAGCTAGCGATGCTTCCACTGGTGCATTTTGGACATCTAATTTCCGATATCAATGAATAAAATCTTTTTTCCTGAGCGGGATCATCAAATTGATAGGCTATTTCTGCAAAAGTAGATGAAGAAAAAATTATCAACGCGGCTAATAAAAAAAAATTAATCTTTATCATTTTGTCTTGCGAGCTTTGTTTATAAGAGGATAAAAAATTGTTTCCCACTTTCTTTGAGTCATTTCTCCCTGTGTGTGGGCAATTACCTGATTATCAATCAATAAAAAAGATTCGGGAGCTCCCGTTACTCCGAGATCAAAGGCTAAATCACCTCTTGGATCATATATTGAAAAAATATATGGATTTCCGTTCTTTTGAAGCCATGCATTAGCTTTCTCAGAGGAATCTTTATAATTCAAGCCGACTATTTGAATATTTTCATCTGATAGTTTGGTTAAAAAAGGATGTTCAACAAGGCATGTAATACACCAACTTGCCCATACATTTACTAGCTTAATTCCATCTAAAGATTGAGACTTGACTGCAACTCCATCAAGATCATTCAATTCAAAAAAAGGTAAATTTTTAGCATTAAATTTTAAAAATTTTTCGTCTTCTTCAACTAAAAGAACTTTAGCAAAGAAAGAAAAAATAATTATAGGTAATAAAACTATTGAAAATCTTAAAGGCTTATTCATGTTGCTTTCTTTTTAAAAATTGTAATAAGCATGCCCATCACCATTAAAGAAGCAGAAAACCAAATCCATTTTATAAAATAATTAATTTTTAACGCAAAAGTCCAGCTCCCATTTTCAAGTTGGTCTCCAATGGTTAGGTATGTATCTTTAAGAATAGAGGCATGGATAGAGGATTCTGTGGTTATTTGCCCTCTTGTAGCATACTTTCTTTTTTGAGGGTTTAGAAAAATATTTTTTCCATCTTGCAATAAAGATACTTCAACAGAGATCACATCATGATTTGAGGCTTTCAAGACCTTGATATCATCAAATGAAAATTCTTCGATAGATTCGTCAATCAATATAGTTTCTCCGGGCGCGAGATTTAAATTTTTCTCATAACTTAAAATACTATTGAAAGAAATTGCTAAAAATAATAGTCCAAAACCTATATGTGCAACAGCACTTCCAATATTAATAAATTTTTTATAAAAGAAATTGCTAAGAATTCTATATAAATAACTAAAAAGAATAAGCGACCCGGAGAAAATTCCTATGTATGAAAGAATTGAGAAAACTGCCGTTACATGCCAAACAAAATAAGTAAATATGAGTGATAGTATCATCGGCAATATTATTGAGAAAACAATGCTTTTAAATGGCTTGGAGCGTTGCCATATAGAATCAAGAGACGCCATAATAAAAATTGAAGCGATAAGAATTAATGGAGCAAAAATTGTGTTGTAATATGGAGGTCCAATACTTACTTTTTCTCCATTTAATGCTTCGATAATAAGTGGGTATGTTACTCCTAGAAAAATAGAGAAAATGCTTGTGATCATGAGAATGTTATTCATGGAAAGATATGATTCCTTAGAACCTGATATTACAAATCTTGATACATTCAATGAAGGAACTCTATATGCAAAAATCCCCAATGCTAATAATGTAATCAAGCCAGAGAAAATTAAAAGATATAAGCCTCTTTGAGGATCATTAGCAAAAGAGTGAACACTATCAATTATTCCAGATCTCACAATAAAAGCTCCAAAAAGGCTTAAAGCAAATATTAAAATCCCTAAAAACATAGTCCAGGTTTTCAGAACATTTGATTTTGAGGAAGCATATAATGAATGCATAAATGCTGTGGCAGCAAGCCAAGGCATCAATGCAACATTTTCAACAGGATCCCAAAACCAATATCCGCCCCAACCAAGCTCATAGTATGCCCACCAACTTCCCAAAGTTATACCAATGGTTAAAAACATCCATGCCACCAAAGACCAATTCTTAATATCTTTCTCCCATTCTAATTCGAAATTTCCATGAAAAAGATATGCGGTAATAAAGCTAAAGGAAATCACGAATCCTACATATCCTAAATATAACATTGGCGGATGTATTGCTAAGGCTGGATCTTGCAACACTGGATTTATATCAGCACCCTCTATTGCACCAAACGGCAATATTCTCTCAAATGGATTGGATGTTAATAGTAGAAATAATAAAAAACCTAAAATAATTAGACTTAGCATCAGTAAAGTAATTCTTTTTAAAGGGTGGTTGCGATGAAGAAAATTGATAAAGAGTATGCTCCATGCTGTCAAAAATACTATCCAAAGAAACATTGATCCCTCATGAGCGCTCCAAATCGAGCTGATTTTATAAAAAATTGGCAATTGAGAGTTAGAGTGACTAGCTATATATGCGATTGAAAAATCATCATTTATTGAAAGATATACGTACATTCCAAAAGAGATAAAAATCAGCCAGCAAGCTTGATTGAACATTCTCAAAGAGAGGCTCAATTGATTAGAGTTAGTCTTGTCGAAAATAAAAAAGAAGTTGAAAATTAAGATTAAACAAAATAAAACAACAGCTGATAAAGACAAAAAATGTGATATCTCACCTATCATATTTTTGCTTCCTCAATTGAAAGTGCTGGGGGCATATAATTCTCATCATGTTTAGCAAAAATTTCTTCTGCTTCAAACATTCCATCAAGAAAATATCCTAAGACTACTACCCCACTATCCTCTTTAAATAAATCTGGAGGAACACCATCGAAAATGACAGGCACTTCTTTTACAAAATCTGTAGCAATGAATTTAATTGTCGTGCCATTCCTAGTTATAGAGCCTGTCTTCACCATTCCACCTAATTTTATTCGATAGCCTGGTTTGATATCTGCCTCCAGCATTTCAGATGGAGTATAGAATAGATCCAATTTTGAATTTAGAGAAAAAAGGATTAATGAAATGCCTCCTGCAGACAAAATAAGAATAATAAAAAATTTCCAAAGACGATTTTTTCTAGCTTGGAGCATTTTTTATCTTAATCTTTCTTTTTACCCCTTTAATTCTATTTTTAGCAATTAGAAAACTCACAACGAGAATTGAAATAGCAATTGAATAAACCGACCAAACATAAATGCCATGGCCGTTCATGCCTATTATTTCGTTAACATTATTAAAAGCTATATCAAACATGATCTAGAACCCATTTTTTATTTTTTTCTCTACCCAATATATATGAACGACTGGTCAAAATACCAAGTGAAATTAGCGTAAAACCTAGACCAATTACTGAAATTATTAGTGGATATAGCATTGACGGGTCAATTGAGCTTCCACCTGATACTGAAATTGAGGCAGGTTGATGGAGTGTTGACCACCAATCAACAGATTTTTTTATAATTGGAATATTCACAACTCCTATGACTACAAGTATCGACATTAAACGATCAGACTTTTCCAAGTTAGAGAAAGATCCATGTAAAGTTAAAATTCCAAGATACATAATGAATAATATTAAAGTTGAGGTAATCCTTGCATCCCACTGCCACCATGTTCCCCATGTAGGAATACCCCAAATTGATCCTGAGAATAAACCTATAAATGTAATCATTGCTCCTATGGGAGCTGCTGATTTAATTAAATAGGCAGCTAACCTCACCCTCCAAACAATATGCATAAGTGCACAAAGGGCCATAAAGAAATAAATAAGCTCAGCAAAAATAACTGCAGGAACATGAAGAAAAATAATTCTGTATGAATTCCCTTGAACTGCATCTGGAGGTGCAAATAACAAACCCCATGTCCATCCAATTATCAACATGAACAAACCAGTGAAAATAAATAATGGATAAAGTGTCTTAGTAATCTGAACAAAACTTTTTGGAGAGGAAAATTTATGAATAATTACTGAAATCACAACGGTATTATAAACCCAAGTTGGTTAATCTATATGTGTTTTTAGTGTTGTTGAAATAATTAATGGCATAATAGCGGAAATCAAAAAGCCCATACCTATCATCAAAGAAATTATTTCTAAAAAACCATTTCCGTATTGAATACTTCTTATTGCCGTTCCTAATAAAATAATTACTGGCAAGGCAAGTGGCAAAGTAGTTAGTACTCCCAACATAGCTCCTTTGTTAATCGATAATGCATTTCCAAATGCAAACAAATTAAATAATAAAAGATTCGAAAGGCTTAGCGATACAAATACATTAATAAAATTTCCAATTGCAACTCCATTAGCAAAGGAAAATATTGCACCAATAAAAGCAATTGGAACACCAATGAAACACACATATACAAATATTTTAGATAGCACAACTTTATAAAAATCTTGTTCTACAAGATATTCTTGCTCAAGTGATCCATCCTCAAAATCTTCTTCAAACATACCCTCAGTAGCTAAAAATGATGTCATTAATAAAGAAACAACAATAATTGAAAAATAAAACTTTTCTAGATCAAATTGAGAAATATCTATACTCAATGGAAATGCCGTCAAAACAAGAATCATTATTAACATAGGTCCTAACCATGACTTCAGTTTGTAAAATAATTTTGAAGATTCTATCTTTATTAACCTAAACATTTGTTTTGTCCAGTTTAACAACTTGGCATTCAACGCTTGGTTGTATGTGTGAGGTGAGAATTAGTCCAGTTCCCTCAGATAATTTTTGAAGAAAAAAACTGTTCAATAGTTCACTCGCAGCCTTGTCTAAGCCGACAAATGGCTCATCAAGAACAATTAATTCTGAAGATTTAGCTAAAACTCTTATTAACGCCAATTTTTTTTGCTGACCAAAAGACAAATTAGCCGTAAGCTCATCTTGAACTTGATATAAATCTAACTTTTCTAACCATCCAAATGCATTAGTCAAAGAAACATCTTCGAACAACAGCTGGAGATTTTGAGCTGGTGTTAAGTAATTCTTAATTGCATTTTTATGACCAAGATAGGAAATCTTTAAATCTTGGTTTTTATATTCAATTAGCCCCTTTGATACAGAAGTTATTTTTAAAAGAATCTTTAACAAAGTGCTTTTGCCAGAACCATTGCCTCCTTTGATGTGCAGGCCTTGACCTGAACACACTTCTAATGAAAGATTATGAAAAAGCATTTTTTCATTTATTTTATATGAGATATTTTGAGCTGAAATAAGCTTCATAAGTTATTAATTTAGAATAGATTTTGCTCTTATTGTAAGCGATGGAAGTGGATTTTGTGGATCTAAGCGAAGATAAAATCTTCTTGCTAGCTCTGAAAATGGATTAAGGCCAGTTTCCCCTAAGCCGCCTACAGAGAAATATAATGATTTGGTAAAAAAAATTCCCTGTTCAACTTGAGGCACTTTATTAAAAAATGTATTTAACCTTCCAATGCTTTGAAGTGCGCCTTTAAATTTATTTCCGAAATGATACCAACCCCAAAATTGATATTTGCTTTTTGAAAAATGTAACAGCTGTTTTCTAGCAAGCTTTTTTGGAAAAGCTCCAGCGGGAACTATTGAGATTACCTCAGATTGCAGTTCTGCAATTTTAGAATCTAGTAAAGATGGAAGATCTTCTGTAGAAGAAAAAGGGCATAGCAAACATTCGACTCCCTCCTCGATTTGATAGGATTTAACTTTTGAGAGCCTTTCTTTTGAGCCAATAATTATGTAAGTGACATCGGGAAATTCTCTTATCACACTGAATTATTCAGCTTTTGAGAATGCCTGCTCAATATCTGCAATTATATCGTCAACGTGCTCAAGACCAATCGATAACCTTACATAACCAGGACTTACACCAGCTGATGTGAGTTCCTCTTCATTAAGTTGAGAGTGAGTGGTGCTTGCAGGATGAATTGCTAGACTCCTAGCGTCTCCAATGTTTGCAACGTGATATAGCATCTCAAGCGAGTTAATAAATTTTTTTCCAGCCTCTAATCCGCCTTTGATTTCAAAACCTAAAAGTCCTCCACAACCTCCTGATAGATATTTATCAGATCTTTCTTTTGCTAAACCAGAGGATGTTCCAGGATAAGCAACTCTTACAACCATAGGATGTTTATCAAGGTATTCAGCTACTTTTTGACCATTTGCAGAGTGCTCTCTCATTCTTATATTTAATGTTTCAAGGCCTTGAATAAACATAAAAGCATTAAAGGGACTCATAGCAGCTCCCATGTCTCTAAGAAGAGTTGTTCTAGCTTTGAGAATATATGCTATTGGACCTAAAGGTTTTACAGCCTCTGTCCAAACCACACCATCATAATTGGGATCAGGCTCATTAAGCTTGGGCTGTCTTTTCGGATGCGCCTCCCAATCAAAATTACCTCCGTCAACAATCACTCCACCAATGGAAGTTCCATGACCGCCTATATATTTTGTAGCAGAATGCACAATAATGGATGCGCCATGATCAAACGGTCTACAAATTAAGGGAGCAGCAGTATTATCTACTATCAATGGAATACCAAGCGGTCTTCCAATATCAGCAACCTCTTGAAGAGGAAATACTTGAAAGCTTGGATTTGGAAGAACTTCTCCATAATATGCTCTAGTTCTGTCATCTGTAGCATCGGCAAAATTCTGAGGATCAGATGGATCAACAAATCTTACTTCTATGCCCATATCAGAAAAAGGATTTTTAAATTGATTATATGTGCCGCCATACAGCTGCGATGAGGCAACAAAATTATCACCGTGACTACATAAATTTTGAATTGCATAAGCTGATGCACCCTGCCCTGATGCTAATCCTAAAGCAGCAACCCCTCCCTCTAAAGCTGCAATCCTGTCTTCAAAGACAGCATTTGTAGGATTCATGATTCTTGAATAAATATTACCTAATTCACCCAATGCGAATAAATTGGCTGCATGATCAGTGCTATCAAATTGATAGCTAGAAGTCATATGAATTGGAACTGTTACTGAATTTGTTGTTTCATCTTTTCTCCAGCCAGTGTGCAATGCAATAGTTGCAGGATTTGTATACTTTTTGTCACTCATTAATTTCTCCAGTAGGTATGCCTAAAATGCAATTAAAACATTTTTTATTAATAATTTATCATTATATTTAAATTTGAAAATTAATCTAATGAATTTAATTTCGTAATTAAACTACAAAATTAAATTGCTTTGAATGTTAGGCATACAGCTTCTTTTTTATTTGATTGACAATCTAACAGAAATATTTTTCAATGCACTACACATTTAATATTAAGGTTAATCATGGCTAAAAAATACGTAAATTTTAGAGTAGGTGGATCTCCATACAAGGTTACTGATGATTATTCAGTTTGGACCAACGATTTACTGGGAAAGATAATTGCAAGTAAAACAGTAATTCAACCAGGTAAATCTACTATTGGGCATAGGCTTAGTGACTCTGATGTTGTTTATATAATTGTTAACGGTAGAGGCTTAATGGAAGTTATTGAATATATGAATTCAGAGGAAGGTCATGGCACAGATCCAAGCCAGGGGATTGAACATCAAGACTCATTTGAATTAACAGCCGGAGATGTAATTCTTGTCCAATCAGGTGACTTTGTAAAAGTTGTAAACGAATCTGAGCATGATCAGCTTACTTACCTAAGGGTATTCGATAGAGAAGGATGGAGAGTTGAGCCTAGTTAGGACTTTTAGATTCTTCTGATAATTTCGAAACAGCCTCATTTATAGAGTAAGTATCTGTTTTATTTTCACTTAAATTGCGGATTGAAACTGTCTGAGTAGACATCTCTTCTTTTCCAATAACAGCCATAAAGGGTACTTTGGCATTACTGTGCTCCCTGATTTTATATCCTATCTTTTCATTTCTTAAATCCAAATCAACTCGAAGATCTAACTCATCAAACTTTTCCTTTAAAGTTTCTGCATACTCATTTACTTCTTCAGTCACAGTCAATATAGCTAATTGTGTAGGGGCTAACCAAAGAGGCAATTTACCAGAATAGTTTTCAATCAAAATACCAATGAACCTTTCAAAGGAACCTAGGATTGCTCTATGCATCATTACCGGTTTATGTTTTGAACCATCTTCACCAATATATTCTGCATCAAGTCTATCTGGGAGATTAAAATCTGCTTGAAAGGTTCCGCATTGCCACTCGCGACCGATTGCATCAGTTAGGACAAAATCGAGTTTTGGGCCATAAAAAGCTCCTTCTCCAGCTTCAACTGTATAAGGGATATCAAGTTTTCTGATTGCAGATTCCAAGGCTGCTTCTGCCTTATCCCATACTTCATCAGAGCCAACTCTTGTTTCGGGTCTAGTTGATAATTTAATATCAAAAGAATCGAACCCAAGCTCAGTGTATATTTCAGACAGCAACGATATAAAATCAGCAGTTTCGCTTTCTATTTGATCCTCAGTACAAAAAATATGCCCATCATCTTGAGTAAAACCTCGTACTCTCATTAAACCATGCATAGTGCCGGAAGCTTCATATCTATGACATGATCCGAACTCAGCCAGCCTGACTGGAAGATCTCTGTAAGATTTAAGGCCCTGGTTGTAGACCTGCACATGACAAGGACAATTCATTGGTTTAAGTGCATTCACTCTCTTTTCATTCGCATGCTCTTCATCAATTTCAGTAATGAACATATTTTCGCGATACTTATCCCAATGACCAGAAGCCTCCCAAAGCTTTCGATCAACAACCATGGGAGTATTAATCTCCTCATAACCATTAGTAATTTGTTTTCTGCGAACATAATCTTGCAAAGCTACATACATAGACCATCCTTTTGCGTGCCAAAAAACCATTCCAGGTGCCTCTTCTTGCAAATGAAACAAATCCATTTCTTTAGCAAGTTTTCGATGATCACGCTTTTCTGCTTCTTCGATAAGAGTTAAATGCTTTTTAAGATCTTTTTCATTTTTCCATGCGGTACCATAAATGCGTGAAAGCATTTCATTTTTTGAATCGCCCTTCCAATAGGCACCAGCAATTTTGGTGAGTTTAAAAGCTCCAACTTTATCTAAGCTTGGTAAATGAGGACCTCGACACAAATCTATAAAACCAGTATCGCCCTGATTATAAAGTTGAAAGTTGTCTTCTTGCTCAGATTCCTCGATGATCTTAACTTTGTAATCTTCATTGATGTCAGCAAAATTCTTAATTGCTTCTTTCTTCGAATGAATCGTTTTAGAAATATTGGATTTTTCCGCAACAATCTTCTTCATCTCCTTCTCAATTTTTGGCAAATCGTCTATAGAGACTCTTTCATCAGATAAAAAATCATAATAAAAGCCATTTTCAATGGTTGGACCGATAGCTAACTTAGCTTTTGGATATAAGTTTTTAATTGCGCGTGCTAACACTTGCGCTGCAACTGTATGACGCATAATTTCTAAGCCTTCATCTGAATCAAGTGTATATATAGAAACATCTGCGTCCTGACTAACAGTATCACTCAAATCCCTTTGATTGCCATCGACACTAAATGCAATGGCTGCTTTGGACAGTCCTGCCCCAATCATGCTCGCAATCTCATGACCGCTCACGCCAACAGGAGCTTTTTTCTGAGATCCATCAGGAAGTGTGATTGTTATTTCTTTACTCATGGTAATAGCCCTTGCGCACTATTCTAATATTTTTAACCTTAAAGGTATATTTTAACTATAACTTTTCATTACTGTGGCTTTAATTTAATATGTTGAAATTGAAAAATTTAGGAGAAAATCTCATGACAGTAAGTGTTTTATTAGAAGGGACTTTAAAAGAGGGTCTAGCTGATCAATTCGAAGAAATATGTACTGATGCATTCAAGGTAACTCGTGCTTTTGATGGCTGCCAAAATATTAATTTAACTTTCAATGTTGAAAATAAGGATAATTATGTTCTTACGGAAGTTTGGGATACAAAAGAGCATTATGAAAAATATCTTGCTTTTCGAACTGAAGACGGAACTATTGCTGCTGTTACTGAGATGTGCTCAGAAGGTCCAACAATAAGAATATTTGATATAACCAACGCTTAAAAAACTGCCTTCTTAGTTAAACGGATATAACAACTCCCTCCTAAGGAGTAGTTCTAGGTTCGATTCCTGGAGAGGGCACCATAAATTTGAAAAGAAAACTGCAACGTCCGGCTAGAGACCTAAACTCTCTCATAGTTTCATTTCAACAAGTAATAACTCGTCATTTGTTAACCATGTCACTCATAGCAGGAGTTTGCATTTTGTTATCCATTGACTTGATAGCAAGCAGCATCTATTTAGAACCACTTAAATCTTCTCCTATTTTTTATTTTTTTGTTCTATCTGCTCTGTTGTTGTTTTTTATTTTCTTCTATTTAATCAAAGGACATAAAATAGAACGAATTCATTTAGCTTGGTTAACTTACCTGCTATTAATTTCTATAGTTGAGGAATTTGCTTTCAGGATGCTATTACCGTTTTTGTTAAGTGATGCATTTGGGATGATGGCTGCGGTTCTGTTTAGTAATTTTCTTTTTGCAAGCATTCATTATGTGACACTGCGCTGGAAATTTATAAATTGTTTTTTTGCTTTTGTCGGTGGACTAGGACTAAGCAAGTTACTAGAAAGCAATGGAGATATAACTATTCTTATTTTGGTACATTACTTTTTCACTTTTCTAAATACCCCTCTTCCTCCAGAGCGAAGATATTTTAGTTTATAAGTAATTTAATCTTATTTAGGCCTGCTAAAAATTTCATAAATGATACCAAGCATTTCAGTTCAGTTTATTCTGAATAAAGATTAACTATTTGATCACCGTTTTTAATATTTTTAATATTCTGAAAAAATAACTCAAATGCTCGTCCTAAAGACAATAATGAATGAGCTGAATCGTGTGCTGAAATAAAACAATTCTTGGCCATCCAGAGAGGAGAACTAGTGTCTAGAGGTTCAATCTTGGTAGTGTCTAGAGCTGCAGCGGCAATTTTTCCATTATTCAATGCATCCGCTAAATCAACCTCATTAATTGCAGTCCCTCGACCCACATTAATTATCATGGCAGAGGTATTAAGTTTTTCTAAAATATCTGTATTAATAATGTCTCTTGTTTGAGGGCTATCTGGTAATGCAAGTACCAAGTAATCAGTTAAAGGCAATAATTCCTCAAACTGATCTAACCCCAATACTTCATCAGCATGCTCATCATCTTGCGGATTACGTCTGATTCCAGTTACCCTCATTCCAAAAGCTTTGCCTAACTTTGCAACCTGACTACCAATGCCCCCATAGCCAAAAATCACAAGGGTTTTGTTAGTAAGCTCGCCATCTCCTGCTATTGGAGCCCAGTTTTTTAATTGCTGATATTCAATATGATGATCGATTCTTTTGTTCCATCTTAGAATTTGTGAAAAAACATAATGGGCAATTGGAATGGCATAAACACTGCTTGCATTAGCAATATGAACATTTTTAATTTTTAAAATGTCTTGAAGTATTGGTGCATCCATGCCAGCAAAGCCACTTTGAAGAAATTTCATTCTTTTGGCCAAGCTCAACAATGCATCATGAATATCAGGGTTATCTCTAGCGGCAAACAAAAATTGATAACACATGAATAAAGCATCTGATTCTGGGATAGTTTCCCAATCTGGATTAGTACAGTCTAGGGGATTCAGTGCAATAATTTCCATTGAGGAATCAACCGCAAGCAACTCAGACCTATATAATTTATTATTATCTTGAGAAATAATTATTCTCATGAACCATCCTTTAAAAGGTACTTCATAATTTTTCCTGCAGCATTTGTAGGTAACTCCTGCACGAACTCTATGATCCTTGGGACCTTGTAATTTGCCATATTTTCTTTAGACCACTCAATAAGGCTATCAGAATTTAAACCTTGATCAGGTTTTAAGACAACAAATGCCTTAGCAACCTCTCCCATTCTTTCATCTTCAATACCAATAACAGCCGCTTGCGAAATTGAAGGATGATCACACAAAATATTTTCTATTTCAGCCGGATAAGCATTGAAACCACCAACGATAAACATATCCTTGCTTCTGTCAGTAATTTTTATATAGCCATTTACGTCAAGTATTCCTATATCTCCTGTATGCAGCCAACCGTCAGTATCTATTGATTCTTGAGTAGCCTCAGGGTTATTAAAATATCCTTGAGTGATGTTATAACCTCTTACTAAAATCTCTCCAGGTTCGCCAGCTGGAATATCTTGACCATCTTGATTCACACATTTAACCTCTACATCTGCAATGGCACAGCCTGAAGTTGTTGCAATAGTCTCATAATCATCATCAGGCGAGCACATAGTCACCACGCCTGTACTTTCGGTAAGCCCATAGGCTGTTATAACAGTTTCAAAACCTAGTTTCTCTTTCATGTCTTTAATTAGTTGAACAGGGATAGATGCTGCCCCAGTGACACCTAATCTTAATGAAGATATATCCATGGTTTCTATTAAATTACTTGTAAGAATAGATTGATAGAGAGTTGGTGGACCAGGAAGCATCGAGATTTTTTCTTTACTAATCATCTCAATGATCTTATCTGCATCAAAAACAGGGCACGGATATGCAGTGGCACCTCTCATAATAGATGCAAGCCAACCAGCCTTGTAGCCAAAAGTATGAAAAAAAGGATTCACAATTAAATACTGGTCTTTTTCATTCAAGCCAATATAAGATGACCAATAATCAAAAACTTTAATATTTTGAACATGAGTCGATATTACTCCTTTGGGTTTGCCAGTCGTACCAGAGGTAAAAATAATATCAGCCATATCTGATTCATTGATTTCAGGAAATTTAGCCTCTAGCGCATGCTCTTTTAAGCTCTCGATAGATTTAATTTGATCACTAAGATCATTTCCATCAAGTGAAATTTGATGTTGAAGATGAGGCAGTTCTTCTTTTTCCAACAACTTAAAGTAATCGGTTCCAAGAAAAGTTTTAACACTAAACAAAATTTTGGCTTCTGCATTATTTAATATGTACGCCGCCTCTTTGCCTTTCATTCTTGTGTTTATAGGGACTAAAACTCCTCCTGCCTTATGTATTGCAATGCCTGCGAGAACCCATTCATTCATATTTGGAGCCCAAATAGCTACACGGTCTCCGGGCAAAATGCCTAAATTGATAATGTTAGATGCAATGTTAGTTGATAATTTATCTAAATCTAAAAAAGATAATGTTTCAACCTCAGAAATCAATGCAGGCTTTGAAGAATATTTCTTAGCTTGATGCTGAATAAGATCAGGTATGGTTAGTTTTATTAATGATTTCAATCTAGTATCCTCGCCCATCGATAATCATATTTGTAATATTTTAGTCCAATAGAAGATTCTGAAAATCTCACACCAGGCAATGAAGAAATTTCCTCATATAATACTTTTGAAAGCTTGGTGACATCCTCTGCAAGAATAAAAACCATTAGGTCATGACGGCCCAATAAAGTGGAAACAAACCTTACTTCTTTCATTTTTGAAAGCGCCTTTGCAACTGAATCTTTGGAACGCGTTTCAACATCCAAACCCACAAAAGCCAATGAAGGATTTTCTAAACGGTTAATGTTATTGATTACAGAAATTTTTATCACTTTGTTTTGAATAAGTTTTTGAATTCTATTTCTAACAGTGCCCTCTGTAACTCCAATAACTTTCGCCATTTGATTATTAGACATTCTTGCGTCTGCACCTAGTAATTGAATGATCTTTTTGTCAGTTTGATCAAGCTTCATTTGCAAAAGGAGTCCAATCAGTTTCAAATTTATAAACACTGGATGCTATTGCAGGAGCAATACTTTTTATTCCAACAATTGATGGTAATGTTTCGTCTAAAAATATTTTTGTTTCATGTAAGCTTTTGGTTGCGCATAGAATTTCAATATCTTGAATTCCACTGACAACATTAACGCTAAAAATTTCTTTTTGGTTTGATAGTATCTCGGCTACCTCCTCTAATTTATCGCCCTGCACTCTTATTCCTACAGGAAGCAAATAGTCATAGCCACACTTTTCAAAGTCAGCTATTGCTATAATTTTACAAAAACCTCCATCGATAATTTTTGATAGTCTTTTACTTACCGTTACTTCATTGATAGATAATTTTTCAGCAATAGATTTTGCTGGCGCACGGCCATCGAGCTCTAAGATTTCTAGGATTTTATAATCAAGATCATCCAGCGAAACTTTCACTTTATAAAATACTTTTTAGTTGAGAATTAAAATTCTCTTTTTTTAAGATCTAAGCCAGAGGGAATATCTGCTCTATTGACTAGAAACTGTCCATACCATTTTCTTAATTTTCTAAGTGGGCCATCACCATCACATACAACAGGATCGGGTATATAGATCTTATTTTCCCAAATCGCAACATCTTGACCAAAAGCGTAATTATTTGCGTCAACATATCCTTGAATAAAAGCAGCCTCATCTTCAGCTGACATGCCAGGAACTTTTTTAACCATGACACCGAAATTAATTTGAAATGAAGTCAAGGTTAATGGAATGTGAGTTACGGCAAGCCGACTCTCCACCTTCATACCATCATGTACTGCACTCATATATGTAGTCATATAAGCTGGGCCTTCATAAGTTGCTTGTGAAAAAAGATCACGTCCAAGAATGGGACTATCTGCGGTCATTTCTTGAGTATAAGTATGATCTTTAGCCTCATTCCAAAAGCCTTCGAATGGAGCTTGATGTACAGGACCAAAATGACCCTTATCTGCCATATTATCTATTAATTCACGACAATTATTTTTTACTAAAAAACTAGCCATACCATAATCTGACCATTCATCTGAATAACACTCATCTATTTTTTTTGGCAAATAATCTGGATCACCTTTCTCAACATCATGCCAAACTAAAACCATTTGATTCCTTTCCAAAACTGGCCATGATTCCCCCTCACCAACGTCAATGCTTACACCATCGTTGGTTCTGAGAACTTTAATTTTTCTGTTAAATCCAAATATATTTTTAGTTTCTCCGACAGGAAAATCTCTCTGATGACCAAGCGCAAACCAACCTCTAGGAAATCTATCGGGAAGGTCGCTAGTTAAAACATCTTCTTTAAAAACTGAGCTCATCTATTCTTTCTCCATTAAAATCTGCAGAATTACCATCTCTATCAAACCAAACATAAATTGAGCCGTCAAGTTCATCCACTTCCCATGAACGAGTAATAGCCTTTGGAGGTATCCTCTTTGCATATGGAACTTCATTGCATGGACCCTCTCCAGACCATCGCCAAGCATGGAAAGGACACCTAATTCCATCTTCTTCTACCTCTCCACAAGCTAATGACGCACCCATATGTTTACAGTATAAATCTAGAGCTGATAGTTGATCATTTTTGCCTCTCCATACAACAATTTGCGTAGGAAAATCATCTACTTGAATTGCCTCCATTGGGCCTATGTCAATACTATCGGCGACTTTATACCATCCAGGCTTCAATTGAGCTTTCTGTGGATCTCTTTGTTCCGGTAAATCAGGCGCTATAAGCTCATGATCAGTCAAAATTTTCTCCCTATGTAATTTAAACCAATAATTACTATTATATAGATATTGGGATTAATCAACGAGTACCAAGTCAATCCGATTAATCAATTAGTTGATTGTTGATTGAATTGAGAAACTACCTCTTCTGCCATCGAAAGCTGATCAATATCCTTGGAAGTGGGAACTAAAAGAGTGTCTGTTGCACCCAAGTCTTTGATTTTGACTAAGAAATTATATAAATCGTCCTGAGTTCCTGAAAATCCAGCTGTTTCAGATAAATTTTTTGCAAGATCTTCGCCCATCCAGCCTAAATATCTTGTTAAGTGAGTCTTAATATCATCCCGACCCGTATCTCCTAATCCAAACCAGAAACTTGTTATTAATCTTGGAGAAATTTTTTTCTGACTAAACGCCTCTTTTACTCTGTTAAACGAATCATTAATTTCATTTAGATCTGCATTAAATGAAAAACCTGCTAAACCCTCTGCAAAATCAACTGACATGGACATTGCCTTTGGTCCAACTGCGCCTGCTAGAATTTGAGGCCCAGCTTTAGAAAAGGTGTTTGGACCCATTTCTTTGTGATAATCTTTCGACCAAACTGATTGCAGCGTTTTCACATTTTTTGCAAGAGTTGCCCATCTTCTATCTGACCAATTGGAATTAATGGCAGTATAGTCTTCTTCTCTTCCTCCAACACCAACACCAAGAGTAAATCTGCCCTCTGCAAGTAAATCAATTGTTGCAAATTGTTTAGCGCTAAGAATAGGATTATGCATTGTTAGGATAGACACCGTTGCAATTATCTCTACTCGATTAGTCCAAGCAGCTACGGCACTTAAAGTAGAAATAAATTCAGGATTTGGAAATAAAATTCTCTCTCCAAGAGCAATATGAGACCAAGGACCTCTATCAATTTTTTTAGTCCATTTTTCTAGATCTTTTCTTGTAAGATCAGGCTCCATGACCGGGAGGGTCATGCCAATTTTCATGACTTTGATTTTTGTTTTATTAAATCAAGTGCAACATCGACAATCATATCCTCTTGACCACCAACCATTTTTCTTTTACCTAACTCAACCAAAATTTCTCTGGTATCTAAATTATAGGTCTCGGCCGCTGATTCGGCATGCCTTAAAAATGATGAATAAACTCCTGCATAACCCAAGGTTAAAGTTTCCCTATCTACTCTTACAGGTCTGTCTTGCAAAGGTCTTACCAACTCCTCTGCCGCATCCATTAATTTAAATAAATCTGTCCCATGCGACCATCCAAGCCTATCAATGGCTGCAATAAAAACTTCAAGTGGAGCATTGCCTGCACCAGCTCCCATTCCAGCCAAACTTGCATCAACACGATTTGCTCCATTTTCAACTGCAACAATAGAGTTTGATACGCCCAATGATAAATTATGATGAGCATGCATACCTGTTTGAGTTTTTGGATCTAATGTATCTTTAAAAGCTTTGAACCTATCAGCGACGTCTTCCATGCTTAATGCACCTCCTGAATCTACAACATAAACACATTCAGCTCCATATGACTCCATAAGCTTAGCTTGATTAGCTAAGTTTGATGGTGAGGTCATGTGAGACATCATTAAGAAACCAATAGTATCCATTCCCAACTCTCTTGCAAATTCTATATGTTGTTTTGAAACATCTGCTTCTGTGCAATGCGTTGCAACCCTTACGGATCTGACTCCAAGATCCCAAGCCCACTTGAGATCTTCTTTTATAGCAATACCTGGCAAAATTAAAGTTGTTAACTTTGAATGATCCAAATTTTCAGCAACAGCGCCTATCCATTCTTTATCTGTATGCGCACCAAAACCATAATTAAATGATGATCCTGCTAACCCATCCCCATGAGCAACCTCAATAGCATCAACTTTTGCATCATCCAATGCCTTTGCAATTTCAATGACATGATCAAGTCCATATTGATGACGGATAGCATGCATACCATCTCTTAATGTCACATCCTGGATATATAGCTTTTTCATGAATTTAACTTTATAAGCTCATGCGCTGTTCCCATTGCGGCTGATGTCATGATATCTAAATTTCCTGCGTATGTGGGAAGATAGTGACCAGCACCTTCAACTTCAAGAAAAATTGAAGCTTTTAAACCTTCAAATTCACCATATCCAGGAATGGAACAAGGATTGTTAGAACCAAATCTTTCAAATTGAACCTCTTGTTTTAGTCGATAGCCCGGTACATAAGATTGAACTCTTTTAACCATTGACTCAATGCTTTCTTTAACTAACTCCTGGTCAGTTGGATCACACAAAGTAAAAACAGTATTCCTCATCAACAAGGGTGGCTCTGCTGGGTTTAATACAATTATTGCTTTTGCTTTATCTGCACCACCAACCTTTTCGAGACCAAGGGCTGTAGTCTGAGTAAACTCATCAATATTTGCTCTTGTTCCAGGCCCTGCGGACCTAGAAGAGACTGATGCAACTATCTCAGCATATTTCACACTGGATACTTGATTTACTGCAGCAACCATTGGAATGGTTGCTTGACCTCCACAAGTGACCATATTTACATTTTGCTGCTTTAAATGCTCAGACAAATTTACAACAGGCACACAGTATGGACCAATTGCAGCAGGAGTTAAGTCAATCATCTGTTTTTTGTCTTTTGCAATTAAATCATGATGAGTTTTATGCGCGCCTGCTGAAGTTGCATCAAAAAATATCAAGGTATCCTCATACTCCTGCATTTGCATAAAACCTTCTAATCCATCTGAGGAAATAGGAATATTTAAGGATTTTGCCATTGCAAGGCCCTCTGAGTCGGGGTCGATCCCAATGACACCATTCAATGTCAAATAGTCAGAGGTATGAATAATTTTAAGCATTAGATCTGTTCCAATATTTCCAGATCCTATGATTGCGCATTTTGTCTTATTCATAGTCAAATAAAATTGATTTCACAGGTTCCAACACCTTTAAGATTCATTCTAAATTTATCTCCAGCTTGTGCAGGTTCTAATGGTACCAATGAACCTGATAAAATAAATTCTCCTGTAAGCAATGGTATATCATATTCACCCAAAGTATTAGCTAGCCATGCAACAGCTTCGGCCGGATGCCCTTGAACTGCAGAACCCTTACCTGAAGAAAGAAATTCCTCATTTTTAAAAACTTCAACCTCTAGTTCGTCCATTGCAAACTGATTTGGAGAAACTGCGCCCTCACCTAATACAAAAATTCCACAGGATGCATTGTCTGCAATAGTATCTTGAATCTTAATTTTCCAATCATCTATTCTTGAATCGACTATCTCAAAGCAAGGCAAAATTTTTTCTGTTGCCGCGATAACATCCTCTTTGGTAATACCTGGTCCATGAAGGTCTTCTTTTAAAATAAATGCAATTTCAGCCTCAGCTCTTGGTTGAATTAAATACTCAGAAATACAAAAATTTGATTTATTTTTTACTTGCATTGTATTAGTTAAAAAGCCAAAGTCTGGTTGATTTACACCAAGCATTTCTTGCACAACCTTACTTGTTACACCAATTTTCTTACCAATAACTTTTTCTCCCTCAGTGTCTCGATGAGAAAGGAATTTCTTAGAAATCTGATATGCATCATTGATATCTATATCTGGATACCTATCAGTCAAAGGCTGAATCATTTTTTGCTTTTTTAATGCTGAAAATAACTCGAACGCAATATCAGCAATAGTACTAGGATTCATGCTCTAAGAATTTAAAAAGTTTATACAAGCGTTATTAAAAATAGTTTCCTGCTCAATCATGACCCAGTGTCCACATTGACTAAAAAGCATTATTTGGGAATTTGGGCAACCATTGCCTATTTTCATGGCGCCTGAAACTGGAATGAACTGATCATTCATCCCCCAAAAAGCCAGAACTGGTTGAGTGATAGATGGAAGATCTGATTCCATATTGGGTATATCCATTGTTGCCATTACTTGGGAATTCATTAGCGGCAGAATTTCCATTCTCTCATCAATCATCTTTTTAGTTATTATTGATTTGTCATAAGGAAATAGCTCAAGCAAACCCTCTATTTTCTCTTGATCCATATCGCCACCTAAAAAATCAGAAAGTAACTTCTTGATCCCAGGCATTGAGTTATAAACTTCAAAATCCTCTACGCCTCCTGGGGCCATCAAAATTAGCTTCTTAACTCTTGCAGGGTGATCTAAAGCAAGACCAATTGATAATGCACCACCTAAACTATTTCCCAATAAAGAAAATTCCTCAATTTTAAGGGCATCAACAAACTCAATTATTTTTTTGTTGAAATATTGCAGTGAATAAATTTCATTCTCTGGCTTGCTGGAAAATCCATATCCAGGAAGATCGGGTAAAATTACTCTAAAACCTGCATCTCTAAGTGCAGAAAAATTATTTTTAAAATTTGTGTGTCCAGATGCACCTGTTCCACTTCCATGAAGCAAAACAACTACGTCGCCATCACCCTCATCATAATAATGGAATTTAAAATCGTCATTGACCTCAACAAACGATCCTTTTGGAATCACAGGCTAAATCCTGGTAAGTGTTAGTGGAAGACCATCGATGGGTCGAGGTAAATGAACGTGCTGAAAAGCAGGATCGTAATCAGGTCTTAAAGTGATCTGATAGTTTTTAAGTAGCCTAAATAAATATAGCTTGGCATTCATCATAGCAAAGTGCATGCCGATACATTTATGCGCACCACCGCCAAATGGTATATAACTAAAGCCATGTCTCTTATGCTCTGCTCTCTCAGGAGAAAATCGCATTGGATCAAATGTATAAGGGTCATCCCACCATTGTTCCATTCTGTGAGTAAAGGGTGGGCTGATCATCACAACAGTGTTTGCTGGTATATCGTAGCCTGCAACATGTACATCTCTTGTTGTGCGTCTATTTAAAATCATTACGGAAGGATAAAATCTTAAAGTTTCTTGGAAAACATACTCGGTTAAAGTCATTTCTGACAAGTCATCAAAGGTTGGCATTTCATTTCTTACATTAAAAATTTCATTTCTTACCTTATCTTGCCATTCTGGGTTTTTTCCAAGGTAATAAAGGATGTTTGTCAAAGCACTTGTTGTTGTATCAAATGCGGCAAATAACAAAAATGCTATATGGCCATCTATATCAATGTCGTCCAAATATTCGCCATCTTCATCAGTAGCATTGCAATATCTAGTAAACATGTCTTGACCATCAGTTCCTCTTCTTTTAGGAATGTTTTCTATGAAGAATTGTCTTAACTCCTCCCTTGCTTTGAGGGACTTTCTAAACTGCAAGAATGGTAAATCATATGGCAATGGGGTAATTAGACCCTCATTAATTTCAGCGAATATATCACTTAGCCGTTGAGCATCTGAGCTTTTTTCGTCTAAACCAATAAAAACTCTCGCAGCAACATCCATTAGGGTTTGTCCAATATTGTCATAAAAGATAAACTCTTCATTTACTGGAAGGTCTTGTATTCGCCTTTCTTGTATTGGAATTAACATATCTACATATGTTTTCAGTGAATCATTTTTAAACGCCGGTTGAGAGGCTCTTCTTGTTCTCTTATGCTTTGCATCATCTCTTGTTAACATTCCATCTGGATAGAGATTTCCTAAAGAGCTTGCATAACCTCCAGCAACACTAAAATTTCCTTTTGGATCAAAAAGAGCTGCCTCATTGAATTCAGGTCCTAAACACATCAAAACTCTCTGATTCTTAACCATATCTAATCTAGAGATAGGTCCATATTTCTCATAATGCTTATTACACATTGCAAGCGTATCTCTAACAAATTCTACAGTTTTTCCAAGAAATGGAAGGCCATACTCTCCAGGGAACATCGAAAGATCTCTGTTATCTGGAGCTAATGTATTAAGATTTGTCATAGTTATTATATTATGAGTTTTTTGCAACTAATTTCCACCAATAATTTGGGAAAAATCTCCTGATTCTAGTTGCATATAATGCTTCTTTAGTAGGATAACAAATTATCTTATCAGTCAGTAAATCTTTTTCTATTTGATCTACTACCTCTTCTGGATCACAGAGCATGCCTTTTTCCACAGCAGCATTGATAACATTTGGAGCATCAGTCTCATCAACAAATCTCATTAAAGGCGTATTTGTTTGAGCGGGACAAACTACCATTACTCTAATGTTTGTATCCTTTACCTCCTTTGCCAAAATTTCACCAAAGATATTTACCGCTGCTTTAGAAGCACAATAAGCTGACATATTTTCAAGAGGACACATTCCTGCTATTGATCCAAAAAGTATTATTTGCCCGCTATTATTCTCAAGCATTGTTGGCAAAATATTGCTCACAATGTTTACAGTGCCCTCATAATTAATTCTCATTAAATTATTTATAGAGGTTGAATCTAAGTCTTGAATTCTTCCCATTGGCATTACTGCTCCAGCATGAGTAACTCTGTCAATTGGTCCTATTTGAGTGTGTACCTCATTAACCATTTCCTTGACAGCATTTGAATCCGCCAAATCACAATGAAAAGTTGAGATATTATTAGACTCTTGTTTCAGTTGATTAAGATTTTCTTCATTTACATCAACCGCTGCTACATGAATTCCATCTGCTGCAAGTCGTTTTGCAGAAATCTTCCCCATTCCGCTGGCTGCACCAGTTATTAAGGCATTTTTAATTTCCATAATTATTTCCTTTCTCTGAAATTTACTATATCACTAAATATCTACTTGTTGGGATAACTTCAATTTTTGAAAAATCAATAAATTTATTACAACTTTCCATCATTATTTCTGCATTTTTTTTCAGCAATGTTGGATTTCCCTTAGCAGCATAGAATTCTTCTTGATCTGACATTGCTCCGCTAGGAAAGCATTCTTCAATGATGGCAATAAAATTTGGAGATTCTTTGTTGAGTTTTCTTACAACCGTATTTTGTGTATAAATAAAATTTGATTGAGTTTCTATGGCGATTTCAGTGTGATGATGTGTCCAATGATCAAACCAATCAAAACTATCAATATTTTTTGGCTTTTCAAGGAAAACAATTTGAGAAAATCCATCAGTTCGCCTATTTAGGTTCTTAGAATCATCAGCTTCAATAATCTTAGATTCACTAACAATATAACTATAAAAATTTTTAGCATGCCTTTTAAATATTGAAAGCTTTTGCTCAAAATGAAAAAAGTTTTTTACTTTTAAAAAGATAATAGCATCTGGGCTTGGTGGATAACACGATTGTATTAAGCCTGCAGCCTCTTTGACGTCTTCATCTGCCAAGTTTACTTGATAGCTTGAGATGTGATCCTTTAAAAAACGAGGTACTTCATTAACGAGAAAGTTTTTGAAATCAATTGCATTAAGATTTGAATTTTTCCATAGCTGAACGGCAATTTTCTCCATCAGGCTTTTTGAGATGAGGCGGATACTATTTCACCAGTCATATAAGAGGATAGGTCTGACGCTAGAAATAAAATGATATTTGCAATTTCCCAAGGCTCTGCTCCTCTGCCATATGCTTCCTTGGATTCGAGGTCTGCAATTAATTCATCTGAACTAGTTTTAGAAAGGTGGGGGTTAATTGCAAGACTAGGAGCCACAGCATTAATTCTTATCCCATAATCTACTGTTTCCATTGCAACACACCTTGTTAATGCCATTACTCCTGCTTTAGCAGCTGCATAATGAGATTGACCAGCTTGGGCTCTCCAACCCAAAACAGAAGCATTATTTACAATCACTCCTTGGGTATCTTTGAGAATGGGAATTGCTGCTCTCATAATTTTCATTGCGCCATTTAAAGTTACATCCAAAACTAAATTCCATGCCTCATTAGTCATATTCTCTAGGCTAGACTCACCACCTAATCCAGCATTATTGATGACACCATCTAAATGAGAAAAACAAGAAATGGCTTTATTAAACATAATTTCAATATCCTCATCACTTGTAACATTGCAAAGACAACCCTCGACTTCACCAAGATTCATGTCTTTTAAATTTTTTATAGCTTCATCTAAACGAGCCTCGTGAACATCAGAGATAAAAACATTAGCGCCCTCCTCAAGAAATCGTTTAGCCGAAGAAAAGCCAATTCCAGATCCTGCTGCTGCAGTTAAAAGTATATTTTTTCCTTTAAAGAGGTTTCTTCCTTTTGGATAATTTGGAGAAAATAAATTATTCATGAGCAATTCTCTAAAATTGTTACGTTTGCTTGTCCACCACCTTCGCACATTGTTTGTAAGCCATATTTAAGATTGCTTCTTTTCATTGTATGTATCATTGTCGTCATTAATCTTGCTCCAGTTGCACCTAAAGGATGGCCAAGTGCAATTGCGCCTCCGTTGGGATTAATTTTTTCCATTGGATAATCCATTTCTTTTTGCCAAGCCATAGCAACAGATGCAAAGGCCTCATTTATTTCAACTACATCAATATCATTTAAGGTAATTCCTGATTTTTTAATTGCATGCTTCGTGGCAGGCATTGGAGCTGTAAGCATCCATATAGGATCATCTGCTCTTACGCTAATATGAGCAATCCTAACCAAAGGATTAAGATTATGTTCCTTAAGAATTTTTTCTGAAACAATTAATAGTGCAGATGAAGCATCAGCATTTTGAGATGAGACTGCTGCAGTTATATCGTGACCCTCAATCAAAGGATTTAAAGAAGCCATCTTTTCCAGTGATGTTTCTGCTCGTGGAGTCTCATCTTGAGTAAATTTTCCGATGGTTACTATCTCATCTTTAAAATGACCGTTATCAATTGCATTGATTGCTTTTTGATGACTATGGTAAGCATAATTTTCCATCTCTGGTCTAGATAATTTCCACTTTTCAGCAATCATTTGAGCAGAATTAAATTGGCTCACATCCTGAGTTCCATATCGCTTTACCCAACCTGATGAACCTGAAAATGGATCATTAAATCCAAGCGATTGGCCGGCTAACATTGCGTAAGAAATAGGAATCATGTTCATGTTTTGAACGCCTCCAGCAATTACAACGTCAGCTGTACCTGACATTATTGCTTGAGCAGCGAAATGAACTGCTTGCTGAGAGGATCCACATTGCCGATCAACCGTTGTTCCTGGGACATGCTCTGGCAATCCAGCCGCCAGCCAGCAAGTTCTAGCAATATCTCCTGCTTGAGGCCCTACAGTATCTACACATCCATAAATTACATCTTCGACAAGATTAGGATCAAGATCAATCTTTTTAAAAGTTTCTGAAAGAACTATGGCGCCTAAGTCTGCTGGATGCAGTTCAGATAAGGAACCTTTCTTTTTTCCAATTGGAGTCCTTAGAGCGCTAACTATAAATGCATCTTGCATGGCTGATCCTCTAAAAAGTATATAAAACACCAAGCTCTTCTTCTGAAGAAGTAAGCGTTTTATAAATTATATCTTGTTGTTTATCTTCATTTCCCCAGCACGCCATGAGAGACCATGCTTTCCTCATAAATATATGAAGATCCATTTCCCACGTATATCCCATGGCACCATGCGCTTGAATGCTATTTTTGCATGCCAGCTCAGCTGCTTTTGCACTCATATATTTTGCATGAGCACAATGCAACGCAGACTTTGGATTGTTTTCTAATAATGAATGTGCTGCTCTAAAAATTGTTGGTCTTGCAAACTCAATCTTGACAGCTACATCAGCTAACATATGTTTTATTGCTTGAAATGATCCAATTGGTTTTCCAAACTGAGTTCTGTCAAGCGCGTACAAAGAACTTAGGTCTAACATTTTTTGAGCTAATCCGATTAACAAGCAGCCTGTCATTAAAGCACCGCGGGCTGCAACAGCTGAATTGATTTTCTCAAATTCTTCGCTCGATGAAACGGATTTTTGAATTGAGTTAATTTTAGAAAGCTCTCTCGAAGGATCATTTGAAACCAGGGGTATAAAATCTATGTCTTCTGTTAAAGCAAATTGATAAGAGTCTTCATTAAATAAAAGTAGGCCTGCTGCATCATTTAAAAATAAGGGATTAGGAGAAAATGGATGTGCTACTGAAATTAATTTACTTCCAGTTTGATAAGTATTTCTGATTTCTTTTTTAATTGAGTCTGGAAGAAGAGGCATCAAGTCATTAATTAAAAATATTTGTTCTGCAACTGGCTCCGGCAATGCAGCATAGCCCATCTCTTCAATCATCAAGGAAAGTGCTACTTGATCAATCCCAAACCCACCATCTTTTTCAGGTAAGTTGGAACTCAAAACTCCAAGATCAGCTATTTTATTCCATCTGTCATGATTAAAAGGTTTTTTAGCTGCCCAGCCATCTCGGATTGAATCAGAAGAGCATTCGTCTGCTAAAAAAGACTTAACTGTATTTTTAAATTGAAGTTGCTCTTCGGTAAAATTAAAATTCATAATTATTTAGGCAGTCCCAATAATCTTTCTGCAATAATATTCTTTTGAATTTCATTAGTGCCAGCATAAATTGGGCCACCGTATGAAAACATAAAACCTTTGATCCATTGAGCCGCATCATGCTCTGAAGAATCAGCTAACTCAGCACTAGCTCCTAAAATTTTAAGAGCAGTTTGATGCATCATATGATCTAATTCAGACCAAAATATCTTACCTAAGCTAGATTCGGATCCAATAGATCCTCCGGCAAGCATTTTTGATGCAGTGTGATAGATGCTCAATGCATAGGATTCAGATTCAGCCCATGCCTCTACTACTTTTGATTGCAACATTGGTGAGCATTGGTCTTTATTTTTATAATACAGCTTAAGTAACTTTGCAGCAGTCTGTTGAAAACGTGCAGGACTCCTCAACATTAATCCTCTCTCAAAACCAGCTGTTGCCATTGCAATTTTCCACCCTTCACCATCTTCACCCAACAGGTTTTCTCTCGGAACAATCACATCATCAAAATATATTTCTGCAAAGCCTGGTTCACCATCTAATTGAGGTATGGGTCTTACAGTCACACCAGGTGTATCCAGTGAAACTAAGATAAAAGAAAGACCTCTATGTCTCTCGGACTCCAGATCAGTCCTAAACAAACCAAAAGTCCAATCAGCATAAGCTGCTCTAGATGACCATGTTTTTTGACCATTGATCTTGTAGTGATCGCCCTCCAAAACTGCAGTAGTTCTTATAGCTGCCATATCACTTCCAGCTCCAGGCTCAGACCAACCTTGAGACCAAATATGATCTCCAGTTGCCATTGCATTTAAAAATTTTGATTTTTGCTCATGGGTACCAAACTCCATCAAAGTTGGACCGAGAAGAAATACTCCGTTTTGATTCACTCTTGTTGGTGCTTCAGCACGATAATACTCCTCTTCAAAAATGAGCCAACGAATTAAGTCAAGCCCTCTCCCGCCATATTCTTTTGGCCAAGTAACCATAGACCAGTTTCCAGAATTTAATGTTTTTTCCCACTCTCTATGTTGCTCAAATCCTTCTTTTGTATCTAAGGATAGAAGAGATTTTTTTGGCACATTAACTTCTAGCCAAGACCTAACTTCTTCTCTGAATATATTTTGTTCTTCTGTAAAATTAATTTTCATCTTTAAAATCAGCATCCCGTTTTTCAACAAATGCATCACGAGCTTCTTGCGAGTCTTTCGATTTATAGAGTTCTAGAGTGAAATTTTGCTCAGACTTATAATGCTCGTCAACATTTCCATGCTCAATTTCATTTAAAGCTTTTTTTGCAAGATTCATAGCAATTGGACTTTTTGATGCAATATCATCAGCAATATTCATAGCAGCTTCATACAAAGAGACAAAGTTAGGGTGTAGTGACTCAATAGATCCATATTCATAAGCCCTTTGTGCTGAAATAGGCTTTCCAGTAAACATCATTTTGCGGACCGCCTGTAAAGGAAATAATCTGCTTAGGTGTGCGCCTCCGCCAAGCGCACCTCTGTCTATTTCTGGCAAACCAAAGTATGAATCCTCGGTGGCTAATACAATATCAGCAGCACCAGCGAGGAGTATTCCGCCCCCTAAGACAAAACCATGACATGCAGAAATTACTGGCACATTGCATACATGAATTGCTCTGGCTGTTTTCCAGCAACCGTCATTCACATCGGTAATTTTTGAGGAATCTTCTTGCAATTCCTTAATATTAGCTCCTGCGCAAAAACCCTTACCTTTACCAGATAAAACTATCGCTTTTACTTCATCATTATGGGATAAATTATCAATATTTATAGCAAGATCTAACCATTCGGTTGAGGTCAAAGCATTGACTGGGAGGCAATCCAAAATTATTTCAGCAACTCCATTCTTAATTGTTGTGTTAACACTCATTTTTTATCTTCCTCAAGCTTAGTAAAATTTTCTGCTGCAAAAGAAAACTCATCCATAATCTGATCCACAAGCTGCTTGCAAGAAGGCAAATTAGAAATAAGGCCAGCTACTTGCCCTGATGGCATAGCTCCCTCGTTTGGCGATCCCTCAACCATAGCTTTTTGAATTATTGCTGGGCTATTTGCCGACATTATCGACTGAGATATGGTTAAATCATCTCCCTTTAACATTGCAAAAAAAGATTTTATTAAATCCGCATATGATGCCTTAGTTAATTGTTTGTATTTCCATGCTGAGGTTATGGACATAATAAATAGGCTAATTGGATTAGAACGATCAATTTTTTTAATGTAATTATTAAAAATTAATCTGTGAGACATGCCATCAAATTTTTTGGTAATTTTTATATCCTCAACATTTGCAGATAAGTATGCTTCTTTAGTGTCATGCGGCACAGGACTCTCTTTTGTCATCATAAATCGAGTTCCCATTGCAATGCCGCAAGCTCCCCATGCAAGGGATGCTGCTAAACCAGAGCCATCTCGAAATCCTCCTGCAGCAACTATTGGCACATTGACATTTTCAAGTACTGAGCTCAAAAGAAGTGTGGTAGGTGTTGAGCCAGTGTGACCGCCTCCCTCTGAACCTTGAATAACTATTGCGTCTGCACCAAGTTGCTCAGCTTTCACTGCATGTTTTAGAGCTCCAACAGTTGGAATGCAAACAACTCCTGCTGCTTTGAATGCTTGAATATACTCAGGTATAGGAGATCTTGAATAGCTGACTGCTTTAATTTTTTTATCAATAACAGCTTGAACAATTTCCTCTGCTCCAGGTTGAAACATATGAAAATTAATGCCAAAGGGTTTATTTGTTAGAGCTTGCGTTTCATCTATCATCTCAATAGCCTCTTTTGGACCTGCTGTTGCTAAGGCAAGGAATCCAAAGGCTCCTGCATTTGATGAAGCGGCAACAAGTTCTGGTAAAGCTACCCAACCCATCGCAGTTTGAATAATTGGGTATTTACAACCCAGCATATTAGTTAACTTGTTAATATTTGCGTCCTTTTATTTTTTTTTCTTTGGGGCAGCTTTTTTTGATGAATTTTTTTTTGCTGCAGTTTTTTTTGTATTCTTTCTTTGAGATTTAGCCATTTTTTTGGCATCAAAACCAGCAAGAACATTGCCAGTAGTAAGATCATTATGTGCATGAGAAAAATGATGCCATGCAAAGGCAGCCTCCATGCCATTTCTTTTCCCTTGAAGATCCTCAACATGATTAATTGCTTGTTTTGTTAAAGTTAAGCCCAGCCTTGGCATTGTGGAAATCTTTGATGCCATCTCCATTACTGAAGACTCCAACTCGGACATAGGAACCACCTTATTTACCATTCCCATCTCATAGGCTCTTTCTGCAGACATTCTTTCTCCTAAAAATAAAAATTCTTTCGCAATTCTAGGATTTAATTCATAAGGATGCGCAAAATACTCAACACCTGGAATGCCCATGCGCACTACTGGATCAGCAAAAAATGCATCCTCTGAGGCCACAATAAGATCGCAAATCCAGGCCAACATGCATCCACCAGCTACGCATGCTCCATGTACCATTGCAATTGTCGGTTTAGGCATATCTCTCCAGCGTCTGCACATATTTAAATAGACCTCTTGTTCTCTTACATATAAAAATTCGCCTCCTGGCTTATTAGTATGGTCATACCATATAGATTTTCTGTCATACTCAACATCAATATCTCTTCCAGGTGTCCCAATATCATGGCCGGCTGAAAAATGTTTTCCGTTACCTTTTAAAACTATTACCTTTACATCATCATCGTCTACAGCTTTTTTAAAGAATTTATCAAGGTCATAAGTCATCTTTCCATTTTGAGCATTGTTATATTCCGGCCTATTCATAGAAATAATTGCAATTCCATCTTTCTTTTTATATATGGCCGTTGGTTTTGTTCTAGGCATTTTTATTCTCCAAAAATTGTATTACGTATACCTTGAGGATCAAGAACCTCTCTTATTAAAACAAGCTCCTCATTTGATGGCATAGATGTAATACTGTCTGATTGGATAGCAATCTCAAATCCAGTATTCGCTATAACATCATCTACGCTAACATTTGGATGTAAAGATAGTAACTGCATGCAGTTATTTTTTCCATTAAAGTCAAAAACGCCTAGATTTGATACAACCCTCTTTATTTCGAATATTCCATTAGATAATTCTTTATTCTTATAGCCCATTCCAGATACCATATCAACTTCACCCTCTACAAAAGTTTTTTTAGAATGATTTGGTATAAAAACTGAGTTTTTATGGTTTATAGAATTTCCAGGAAACCCTCTAACACCCAGTAGCTGAATTTTTGGTGAATCATAGTTACCAATTACACTTATGTTTGTTTGTCCAAAAGAATCTATTTGGGTTGGGGTAACCATTGCATGCCTTTTTCCTCCCCAAAGATTCTCAAATACACGGCTATAACTCATATATCCTTCAACTTGATCTGCTGATGAGTCTCTTTTACCCATTGGAGCAGGTTCTGAGATCAAATATGTTTCTCCATCGGTCATCATTAAATCAGGGTTATGTGTGAGTTTTGCTAAACCTGCAGCAATTCTTGGAATCAGGCCAATGCCAGTTGCGAGAATTTCCCCATCATCCTGCCATGCTTTTGAGGCTTGACTTATGCATATCTCTGCTAATGAAATAGAGTCTGACATTTTAAAATTGTGGTAAAGGTATTTTCGTTATTACTTCAATGCCGCCAACAGATTCTATGTAATCTTGATGACTTTTATTCATGTATTTATCAGCATAATCATTGAAAGATTTTGCTGAATCTGAATATTCTTTTAAATGCTGGATATCAAAGCCATAGCTAGGAGAGCAGGATGTTGGATGTGCGCCACAGGGTGAATGAACCACTCCGGTTACAAGACTTCTTTCAAATCTATTGAATATAGCTCCATCCTTGCCACCAAGCTCTTCGGTAGATAATAACTCTTCTGATGATACAAAAGTCTTCTCAGCCGCTCTTGCAAAAAGATCGTCAAAAAAAGGATCTGGACCGATAATATGTGTGTTTCCTTTTTCATCAGATTTATTTACATGGAGCAATGCTACGTCTAATTTTATTGCTGGCATGGCAATGAAACTCTCTTTATCTTCATAGGGTGATGTTACAAATTTTAATTCTGGATTATGGGTTAATACATCTGTACCAAATCCAATTCTTGTAGGAAGAAATGGAAGATTCATAGCAGCTGAACGCAGGCCCCATTGAAGCATTCCCTCGTCTAACTCCATCACCTCAATTTCTTTATTTTGGCGAGCTTGTCGAAAATGAGCCTCAAGAGGAATGACATCCAAAGAGACAAATCCAAAAATAAGTTTTTTTACTTTTTTATGAGCGCATAGCAAACCAACGTCCGGACCGCCATAACTAACAACCGTTAAATCTTTTATATCTGATTGGCATATCTCTCTAACTAAGGACATAGGTTTTCTTCTTGCGCCCCATCCACCAATACCAATAGTGGCATTGCTCTCAAGATAAGCTAAGACATCTTTATGAGTTAATACCTTGTTCATTTATTTTATGCCTCGGGCATTTTGAACTCATGACCCCAATGACTTGGTGCCGGTGAATAAGTTGTTTCGTGATTATCCCAATTAGGCTGAATGCCATCATATCCAAATTCAAGCATAAATCCTCCAGGTGTCATCATATAGAAAGAAACCATATTATCATTCATGTGTCTTCCAAGAGTTGAAGAAATATGGATATTATTTTCAATTGCTCTGTCCATGGCATCAACTACTTGCTCAGCAGTCTCCACTTCAACCATTGCATGCACAAGTCCAGATGGTGGTGTGGGAGCTTGCATCATTGCAACAGTATGATGGCGAGGATTATCACAATGCATGAAATACAAAACTGACTCAGGATCATCGGGATTTGGAGAAAATTTCATTCGCATTATATCTGAATCTCCAAAATTCATTACTTCCTTGTAAAAGTCATGAGCAGCTTCAACCTCTAATGTTCCAAAAACTAAATGGCCCAAGCCCAATCCATGAGTGACAAATTTAGAAATATCTTGAGAAGACTTGAACTCATTTGTGTCGATGCCTCTTCCATAAAAAAGTTCAAGTGTGTTTCCTGCTGGATCATCAAAACTTAAAAGCTCCTCTACACATCTAACCTTTGCTAGTTCTTCACTTTCAATTGCAACTTCAATTCCTAGATTGCTTAGCTCTTTTTTTGCTTCTTCAAAAGCTTCCTTATTTTCCAGTTCGAATCCACCCCTCGCATATCTATCATTTTCTCCTTTTTGTACCTGAAACCTGAATGGACTTTCATCCATTCGGAAGAATAAGTTATTCTCATCACTCAAATCATTATTCTTCATTAGTCCAACTACATCTTGAGCATATGCCTCCCAGCTTTCTAGATTGGTTGATTCAATTAAAATATAACTTAGAGATTTAATTTTCATTGCATGCCTCTTATTTAAAACTTCTAACGATTAACAAATTACTACATAAAAATATATTTAACTCTTTATGGTTTCATTAGTAATTCTATCATTCAATTTATTTATACATAATTATTAGCTAATGATTTACTAACTATATTGAATTACATATACATGATTATGCTTAAATTAGATAAAATAATTTAATGTCACAACTTAAAGTTTTAATTCACCCTGTAACTCCTTTTCAGCAAAATGCTCCAATTTTATATTGTGAAGAATCTAAAAAATGTGCTTTTGTAGATCCCGGCGGCGATATAGATATTCTTTTAGGGATAGCAAAAGATAATAACCTGATTCCAGAAAAAATTTTTCTTACTCATGGTCATATTGATCACGCTGGTGCTGCTACAGAACTTGCAAGAATATTGTCTTTAGAAATTGAGGGGCCACACAAAGAGGATCTATTTTTATTGGAATCTCTTCAAGAGCAAGGAAAAATGCTTGGAATGGAGTGTGAAAACTGTGTTCCTGATAGGTGGCTTAATGAGGGAGACGAAATTAAACTCGCAAACGAAAATCTAAAAGTATTATTTTGTCCAGGCCATTCTCCAGGACACGTAGTGTTTTATCATCCTGAATCCAAAATGGTAATTATAGGCGATGTATTATTTAGAGGATCAGTTGGGAGAACAGACCTGCCAGGAGGTGATCATCAAACGTTAATTAATTCAATCACTGAAAAGCTTTGGCCATTAGGAGACGAAATTTTATTTATTCCAGGTCATGGTCCGACCTCTACATTTGGTCAAGAAAGAAAAGATAACGCTTTTGTTGCAGATAAAATCATTGGTCAGGTCTAATCAACCCAAAGTTTAACTAGCTTTCCCTCATCATCTTTCATAGATCCGGTGACTATTAGAATAAAATCTATAATCCACCAAATGCCAACTCCTCCAATTGTGAGAATAAATAAAATTGCAGATGCATAACGTCGTAAAAAAAATCTATGTGCTGCTAGCGGCCAGGATAGAACAATAAAAAGTAAAAATGTTGGCAAAATTTTCTTTTCAGAAATATTTAATGGCTCACTCATATCTTCCCCCAGCTAAGTTGGAACTCATCCTTATGACTAAACTGGCAGGCAAAACATTACAAATAAAGGCTAAAAATTTATTTAATAATCCTGGAACCCAAACACTCTTGCCTTGCATCATCGCATTGACTGCACCAACAGCAACACTTTGCGAGTCTTTTTTCATAAAAGCAGGTACTTTATCCATTGCATCTTGCATCCCACTAGCAGTATGAAATTCAGTTACTGTGAAACCAGGGCAGACATTTGTTGAGGTTATGCCCTTAGATCTATAATTAATATTAATAGCGTCTCCAAATCGATTAACAAAGGTCTTAACTGGTCCATATAATGCACCCCAACCAGAAGATGGAGGGGCAAATGAAGCCAAAGACGAGACAATCATGATCTTGCCATATTGTTGTTCTAGCATTGATGGAATAAATTTTTTAGTGAGTGCAATAACTGATATGCCTAGCACACGAAGAAATTTTTCTTCTTCTTCCTCAGGGGTTTCATGAAATTTTTTATTTATACTGTAACCAGCATTATTTACCAATATTTCAACTGAGTATTGCTTGTCTGAGCAAAACCTATAAATAGTTTCTGGTGCATTAATGTTAGATAAGTCAGCAGCTACATAGTCACAATGAATATCAAAATCTTCAGTTAGTTGAGCTGAGATATCCTTAAGCCTATCCTCTCTTCTTGCAGTTAAGACAATATTGTGCCCTTTCTTAGCCAACACTTTGGCTATGTCTAATCCTATCCCAGCAGTTGCTCCAGTTACTAACGCATAACTTTTATTCATTTTTTCTCCAAATTTCTATTATAAATCTCTAATATTTAATCTGATTTCGTAGGGTATTGGCCCAGCAAGATCATGTTCTTTTTTTATGGCTACCACCTTTGAAAGTTTTTCTTGAGACATAGGAGCAATTCTTCGTAATTTCATATCAACATGTCCTTCAACAATTTCGTAGATAGCTGAAATAGCTCCCTCACTATCAAATAAGGCTCCAATTAAATGGTAAAGTTTTTCATTAACATTCAATAATCTAAACACTGGAAAAATCTTATCACCTAGAAGAAATTCTTTTTTATATCTATAGTTATCCTCAAGAGTAAAACTTGAAAAACCCTGATCGAAGTATTCTTCATTAAAACCAAATTCTTTATTAACAAAGTCCCATCCCTGCTCAAAAACTTTTTTTATAAAATTGACATTCATATGCCCATTAAAATCACACATCTCCTGTGTAACTATTATTGTCTCGCCGATATATGGAAATAAGTGTTTCATGATTTTTATGATATTTGAAAAGAAAGAATTGTGTATAAAGACGTTGAGATATGCAAACTTAAAGTTATGTTTTTAGGATTATATTTCGTACAATACAATTTTTTATTAATTAATACTATCTAGGAATTTGGAAAAAACTTTAACCCCTGAAGATTTAAGAGCAATTATTGTCTCAATAGAGCTTCTCCGGTCAAATCAGAATAATCTAGAGGAATTCAATTCTGATGAATTTATTCAACTCGCTACTTCATCTGGATTAAAAGTAGAACATCATATTTTTTCAAAGCAAAAATTCGTATCTGCTAATCATTTTCTATCTAAAGGAAAGACTGATGAGCTAAAAAGTCTCGTAGAGTCTGAAAAAATTAAGTTGGTTGTTTTAGACTGTGAACTTTCCCCTTCGCAAGAAAGGAATTTAGAAAAACTTCTTTCTGCGCGAGTGCTCGATAGGACTGGACTTATTTTAGATATTTTTGCAGCTAGAGCTCAAAGTGATATTGGAAAATTGCAAGTGGAGCTTGCTCAGCTAAGTTTTCTCTCAACTAGATTGGTTAGAGGTTGGAGCCATCTTGAGAGGCAAAAAGGTGGAATTGGTTTAAGGGGCCCAGGAGAGACACAGCTAGAAACCGATAGAAGGTTAATTGGCAATAGGATTAAACAGCTTAAAAAACGATTAGATAAACAACATAATCAAAAAAACTTAAACAGATACTCAAGAAAAAAAAATAACAATAGGCTAGTAGCTTTGGTAGGTTATACAAATGCCGGCAAAACGTCACTTTTTAATTTATTAACAAAAGGAGGGCTTGAAGCTGAAGATAAGTTATTTGCAACATTGGATACAACAACTCGGCGAGCAAACTTTAAATTAAAAACAATTGATACAGTTCTATTTTCTGACACTGTTGGATTTATATCTAATCTTCCAACCAAGTTAGTTGAATCCTTTAAAGCAACACTGGATGACTTGGCCTCTGCTGATCTTTTAATCCACGTTATTGATGCCTCAGATTCAAATAGGGATTATAAAATTAAAGAAGTCGATATAATTTTGAAAGATTTAGGTGTAACTTCGATTCCTCAAATAAGAGCTTTAAATAAGGTTGATTTAATAGAAAATGAAGATATATGGCCAGCAAATAATTTGTATCCTGAACATAAGATTTCTAGTGAAACTGGTGAGGGTCTTGAAGGGTTAAAAGAATTAATATCTGAAAAGCTTTTTGGAAGTCTATTGAGTGGATGGGTTGAGTTCTCTCCAATTCAAGCCTCAGTTAGATCAAAGCTATTTGACTCTGGCTGCATCTTACAAGAAAAAATTGATTCTAACGGAAAACATAAATCATTAGTTTCAATTTCACAGGGTATGGTTAAACAATTTGGTGAAATGGAAATTTTTGAGGATTTAAAACCACTATCCTTCTAAAAACTATGAAAAATTAGGGTCTTGTGGATCATAAAAAACTTGTCCATTACTCAACGCAGGATTGTTACATGAACTTATTTCTTGATTAAGATCACGAGTTTGTTCAGGTGATTCTTCCCAGGCGTTATCTATATCTGAAATCGTTTGAAGGGTTTCAAAAAAATTACCATATCTAAAATCTTCATCGCCAGATTGATCTGAAGGAAAATAAATTCCGTAAGCATAAAAACCATTAACTTTTGCAGGATCAATAGTATCCAGCCAATTATTATATTTAATAATTTCATTTGAAAGATCCTCTTCTTTCATTCCCTCATTGAGCTGGCAAGGAGAAAAACTAGCAATAAAAGATCCACTTTCAGGAGTTGGTCCAAAAGCATAAGGATTATGAGGAAATACAAAGTCGTAGCCTATTCTATTTTCACTATCGCACTGGAGAACTGAGTTATATTTCTCTACCCAGGTTGCTGCGCTTTCGTTATTTGCCCATTCTTGCCAGCCTTCTTCAGCAGCTTCTTTTGATGCCCAACTTATCTCCCATTGATCAATAAGAATTTCATTATTATCATTCAGTGAAGAGTAGCCCCATGAACCAAGCATTGATTGAGGTAATTCTAAATCTCTCCAAGCTTTAATCATCTCATCTAATGCATCTTGACTATAATCTTGTCCGGACGAACATTGTAAAAACTCGTTGTAAAATATATAGTTTGTTGCATCCCAAGTAATATCTGATTCCACTGTTTCAATTTTAGAATCCATCTTCTTCTCCACTTGATCAGAGCAAGAAATCGCCAATAGTAATGACCCCGCAGCTAAGACTGATTTAAATTTAATTTCCATATATTTTTACCTCAAGAAATAAAATTAATTATTTAATTAAATATACATTATTTAAATGTAATATTCATAGAAAGGTACAATAGAAGTATGTCAGATATCAAAAATTCAATAGACGCTGTAATTATAGGCGGAGGTCATAATGGATTAGTTTGTGCATATTATTTGGCGAAAAAAGGATTAAAAGTAAATATATATGAAAAAAGATCAATTGTAGGGGGTGCTGCAGTAACTGAAGAATTTCATCCTGGTTTTAAAAATTCTGTTGCAAGTTATACAGTCAGTTTGTTAAATCCAGAAATTATCAAAGATATGAAACTAAAAGAATATGGTTTAAAAATTGTAAAACGTCCAATTTCGAATTTTCTTCCTATAAACAATACAACATATTTAAAACTAGGCGGAGGATTAGAGAAAACGCAGGAGGAGTTTAGAAAGTTTTCTGAAAAAGATGCGGCTAGATTGCCTGAATACTATGCTCGAATTGAAGCTGTTGCTGACGTTCTTAGAGATCTCTCAGTAAAGACGCCTCCCAATCCAAAACAAGGGATAAAGGCTGCGTTAAGCGCAGCATTGCAGCTTTGGCCAATTGCAACTAAGGGAAATCAAGTACACAGAGATGTTTATGATCTTTTTACAAAAAGCGCTCGATCATTTCTTGATTCATGGTTTGAAAATGAGCATGTAAAAGCTGCATTTGGTTTTGATTCAATAGTTGGAAATTTTGCAAGTCCAGATACTCCAGGTTCTGCTTATGTTTTACTGCATCATGTGTTTGGTGAAATTGATGGAGAAAAAGGAGCTTGGGGTCATGCTATTGGGGGCATGGGTGCAATTACACAAGCCATGGAAAAAGCCTGCAAAAATTTGGGAGTTAATATTTTTACGGATGCCCCTGTAAACAAAGTATTAGTGAAAGATAATGCAGCCGTCGGTATTGAGCTTGAGGACGGAAACTCAATCGTGGCTAATAAAATAATTTCCAATCTAAATCCAAAATTACTTTACAAAAAATTAATTTCTGAAGATGAACTAGAGCCAGAATTTAATCGCAGTATGGATGGATACAAGTGTGGATCTGGAACTTTTAGAATGAATGTTGCCCTTGCTGAATTGCCAGATTTTTCTGCTTTGCCTGGTAAAGAAGCGGCAGAACATCATCAAAGCGGCATCGTAATAGCCCCAACATTAGATTATATGGACAAGGCTTACATTGATGCTAAATCGCAGGGCTGGTCTACAGCACCAATTGTAGAGATGTTAATACCATCAACTATGGACGATACTCTTGCGCCAGAGGGAAAGCATGTGGCATCTCTATTTTGTCAGCAATTTTCTCCCGCTATGTCAGATGGAAGTTCATGGCATGATCATAAATTGGCTGCGGCAGATACTATTATTGAAACTGTAACAAAACATGCTCCTAATTTTAGAGAATCAATTCTAGGAATGATGATTCTGTCTCCATTAGATTTAGAAGAGAAATTTGGACTTATTGGTGGAGATATTATGCATGGACAAATGTCTCTTGATCAAATGTGGGCTGCGAGACCATTAATGAATTTTGGAAACTACAGAGGCCCACTCAAATCTTTGTATATGTGTGGTTCTGGAACACATCCAGGTGGTGGAGTAACAGGTCTACCAGGTAAAAATGCTGCTAGAGAGATCCTGAAAGATGTATGAATTAATTATTTATTGGCATCTTTTCTAATTTTGCAAAATACTCTCTTGCCTTCTCAATAACTTTTGGCGCAAGCCAAACTGATGAAATAAGCGTAGGTATAGCCATCAACGCAAAGGATATATCAATGATGTTGATAGCCGCCTCAATGGGAATAATGGCAAAGACAACTACAAATAATATAATCACCCATTGATAGATTTTTACTCCTTTTTTGCCAAACAAAAATTGCGAGCACGCTGAACCATAAAATGAATATGTAAAGATGGTACTAGCTCCAAAACTCACCACACATATAAATAAAACTGCATAACCAAAGGGCCCAAGAAGAACACTAAATGCTTCCGCAGTTAGAGTGACACCAGTTGAATCTGATTCAAGCCAAACGCCTGAGATGATAATTAATAATGCTGTAGATGTGCACATTATCAATGTATCAAAAATAGGTCCAAGCATAGCAACCAAGCCTTGTTTCACTGGATCAGATGTTTTTGCTGAACCATGAACTAATGTTTCAGTGCCTATTCCTGCTTCATTGGAGTGGGCGCCTCTTCTTACTCCCATGATAATTACAGCGATGACACTGCCTCCAGCGACTGCAGATCCAGTAAAAGCATCTTGAATTATTATTTTGAATGCTGGAAAAATAGAATCTAAATTAAGCATCAAGGCAACTAAAACTGAGCCAAAATATAAAATACTCATTAACGGAACAAGCCACTCTGAAACTTTTGCAATCCTTATGAGCCCTCCAAGAATAATTACTCCTGTTACTCCAGCTAAAATTATTCCTGCTATTAAATTAAAGTTTTCAAACTGAAATATTGGCAAATCACCCATTATTTGAACCAGCTGATTACTCTGGAAACCTGGTAAAGCGCCGATTAAACCAGCGGCTGCAAAAAAATAAGCCAGAGGCATCATTGAGGAAGGAAGTGCATTTTTAATAACATACATGGGTCCGCCTCGAACTGTCCCATCCTCTCCAACATCGCGATACATTACTGATAAAGTACAAGTAAAAAATTTTGTTGCTATGCCAACAACTGCTGTAAGCCACATCCAAAAAATTGCGCCTGGTCCTGCAAGTTGAATTGCAATAGCCACGCCCGCAATATTGCCCAGTCCAATGGTTCCTGATAAAGCCGTAGTTAAAGCTTGAAAATGAGTAACTTCGCCAACATCATCTTTTTGTGAGTGCTTTCCTAAAATCAACTCAAAAGCATGTTTTAAATATTTAAAGGGCGTTAACTTAGAATAAATTAAGAAGAAGATTCCAGAACCAACGAGTATTGGAACGTTCCATGTCCATACAAACCCAGCAAGATCATTTATAAAGTTTTCCATGAGGATGATTTTAAGATTTAATTATTATTGTAGAGCTATCCGAAGTGTTCTGCATGAAAATCTTGAATATCTGGATCAACAAGAGCATCTTGGACCTTTAACTCACGATATAAATTTAAAGAATCTAATGTTTTGCAACGACTCAGTGCAACATAGGCCTGCCCAGTGGCAAAAGCTCCCTCACCCAAATCCACTGAACAACTATCTAAAGTGAGACCTTGAGCCTTGTGTATGGTTACTGCCCAACCCAATTTAAGAGGGAACTGCTTAAAAGAAGAAACCATCTCCTCTTCCATTTCATCATTATATTCATCGTATACATAACGTACTTTGTTCCATTCTTCTCGTTTAACTTTAAATACCTCTTTACCAACTTTAACCTTAATCACTTTTTTATTTTTATCTGAGCAATCAATTACAACTCCAATAGTTCCATTGACCCACCTACCCTCTGGATCATTTTTAATAAACATTACTTTGGCATCCTCTTTTACGCGGAGTTCTCTGGGAGCAGGTAAATCATTTTCATTTAATTCGCCCTGCTCTTTTGATTTGACAGCAGTCGTAGGTCCATCGATTCTGTTTAACATCTCATCATTAATTTGTTCAGCTCGATATTTTCTTGAAGTAATAATTAGTGATGACTCAGTATCAAATTCTGGATTATGACAAGTCTTGTTAATTATACTGATTGAACTTTCAAGATTTTTTCCGAGTCGAACATTATTAAGCAGGTTGTAAAAATCTTTATCATCCTGCTGTCTAAATGAGCTTACAAGTTCAAAAAATAAAGGTTTCTCAATAGCTTGAAAATTATCAGCACTAAAAAAATAAACAGATCCGTATCTTTCAAAAATTGCACTTTCCTCATTCTCTTTTACTACTGGCGGTAGCTGAAATAAATCACCACATGCAAGCACATGAATGCCCCCAAATGGTTTAGATGAATTACGATGTATTTGAAGAGTTTCAGAGATAGCATCAAGCATAGGCGCTCGAACCATAGAAATTTCATCAATAATTAATAGTTCTAGATTTTTTAATAACTTTTTAAAGCGTGGATCTTTTGATTCTTGAATTACTGGAAAAGTATCAAAACCAATCCTGAACGCTGAATTGATCGTACTGCCACCAATATTTAATGCCGCAACTCCAGTGGGAGCAACAACCATTTTTTTTAACAAGCACTCATCCTTAACGCGCTCAATTAGTGTTGTTTTACCAGTACCAGCGGCACCGGTAAGATAGATAAAATGCTGAGAACCCTCTTCAAGTAACTCCAAAATATCTTCAAGCGTATCGTCAAATGCTGACGCAGGATTCTCAGAATTTGGTCGACTCATATAATTTAAAAAATAGGAGAAATTTATAAAAAGATTCTAACAGTTACTATAATAATCATGGGTATTAAAATACAGAAAAATGAACGAGTTTACTCATAGAATCGCAACTTTTGATGATATTCCAGCCATTGAAAAATTAATGGAACAATCAATCAATCGACTTCTTGGTCCCCTCCTTACAAAAGATCAATTAGAGGCCTCTTTTGACAGTATGGGCTTAGATGATCAACTGATAAAAGATAAGACCTATTTCATGATCTTCAGCAAAGATATATTTATTGGGTGCGGTGGATGGAGCAATAGAGAAACTCTGTTTGGTGGCAATCATACGCCTAACAGAGATAAAAAATTTCTAAATCCTAAGACCGATTCAGCAAGAATTAGAGCAATGTATACCCATCCGAATTGGATCAGAAAAGGAGTTGGTTCATTAGTTATAACTCTAGGAGAAAATGCTGCACGGGAATCAGGTTTTAAAAAGTGCGAATTAATGGCTACTTTATCTGGGGAGCTTCTTTATGAGGCTAAAGGATACAAGTCAACTAAAAATTTTCTTTACAAAACTGATTCAGGTAAAACAGTTCCAATGGTGCGAATGGAAAAAGAGATATAGTACTGGCGGAGAGTGAGGGATTCGAACCCTCGATACAGTTGCCCGTATACCTCCTTAGCAGGGAGGCGCTTTCGACCACTCAGCCAACTCTCCGATTTTTTGGACAAGAATTATAACGCTTTAAAATATTAAAATAACACTATCTGTCAAATTCTATTTGCATCCCAAAAGGCAGATCCTCACTAACCATTCCATCTTGAAAAGCAATGTTGCCATTGACAATTGTCATATGTATTGAAGATTTAAAATTGTGACCTTCAAATGGAGACCATCCACACTTATACAAAATATTATCTTTAGAAACTTCGTAAGGCTTGTCATGATCCAAAATAGCTAAATCAGCAAAAAATCCCTCTCGAATAAAACCCCTATCTTTGATCTGAAATCTTTTAGCAACATTATGACTTGTCTTTTCAACAATGGTTTCAAGCGAAAGTATGTCCTGATGATAAAAATCCATCAGAATTTGAAGTCCATGTTGAACTAACGGCAAGCCAGCAGGCGCCTCAAGATATGGTTTACTTTTTTCTTCCCAAGTATGAGGAGCATGATCAGTAGCAATAATATCAATCTTATTTTCTAAAAGCGCTTTAATAAGTGCTTGTCTATCAGATTCTTGTTTGATGGAAGGATTACACTTAATTTGATTACCAAGTGCAGCATAATAGGAATCATTAAAGAACATATGATGAACGCATACCTCAGCTGTTATCTTCTTTTGGTCTGCTTCTCCTGCAGAAAAATGTTCCATTTCTTTTTCAGTCGTTAAATGAAAAACATGAAGATCTGCATCATATTTTTTAGCTAAATTGACTGCTAAAGAGCTAGACAAATAGCAACTTTCAACATCTCTGATTAGATGATGATGTTCTGGCGATACCTCGTCGCCATATTTCTCAAAAAATAATTGCTCATTTCTTTCTACCGTTTTTTGATCCTCACAATGAGTGACAACTATTAGAGGAGAGTAATGAAAAATATCATCTAATGCTTCTACATCATCAACTAACAT
>CABXUO010000005.1 GCA_902515455.1 uncultured SAR86 cluster bacterium | reverse complement strand
TGGAATATTGCTCTTGTTTTTGGCAGCAGCCAATCCAGCGCTCATTCCTTTTACATGAATCACAATACCATCTCTAGTCAGCAAAGGTAGACGATCATAAGTATTTTCAGATATTTTTTTATATGTTTCTAAGAGGTCCCTTCCATCAATTGATCTTAAATATCGTTGATAGTCTGCACCATATTTTTTCTGATTGCTTGTAAATAGATTTTTTATAGATCCATATCCTGACAGATCATGAGCAGATAAAACTTTATCAGCGGCTAACTTATTTTTATATATGTCTTGTCGATTTGACCCGTATGCTTCCTCTTTAGTAAAGGTTGTCGTATAACCCGACTGAGAGATAGCTTTATGAAATAAACCCTCGCTTAAGGGTGAAGCAAGCAATGAAAGGACGTTATGACCTCCTGCAGACTCTCCAAAAATAGTTATGTTATTTGGATCGCCGCCAAAATTTTGAATATTCTTTTGGACCCATTTTAAAGCTTCAATTATATCCAATGTGCCAAAATTCGAGGTTTTATCAAGTCCATTTTGAAGTCCTTGAATTGCAGGGTGCGTAAACCAACCCATAGGGCCTAAACGATAATTTATAGTTACAACAAGAACTTGATGTCTTCTGATCAACTCAGAGAAATCATAATAATCTTTAATACCTGAAGTATTACCCCCTCCATGAATCCAAAACATAACAGGCAATCTTCTATTAAGGTTGTTTACAGGAGCTTTTATATCTAAATACAAACAATCTTCTTGGCCAACAATACCCTCACCTTGAATGCCTGCGTAAATACTAGCCTCTTGCAAACAACCATTCCCCTCTTGAGGTTGAATTACTAAATCAGGAGCAAAAAAAGATCTAGGCGCTTTCCAACGCAAATCCCCTTCAGGAGCTATCGCATAAGGTATGTCTTCCCACGAAATGACATCTTGTTTCAATAAGCCTTGAGTAGTTCCAGATGAGGTTGATATAGCTAGAAAATTATTTTCTTGTATAGAGCTCAGACAAGATACTAATGTAATAAGTCCAAATAAAATAAATAAATTTTTAAAAGCTAATTTTGGATTCATTTAGTAATTTTATCCTATGTTTATTTTTAAATGTTTTAATTTTTGGAACTGAATTTATATATGTAATGGATGAATTATCTTCATAAACTTCCCAGTCCATTAAAAAAGTAGATGGGGAGCCGGTTTTCGCAAATTGACTCCACGAAAATTGAAAAAAATTTGATATATCTTCACGATTTTTAGAACAAAAATCTCTAAAAATTTTTTTATTTGCCGAGCCAAAAACATAGGGTAATTCGCTTGCATGATAAGCGCCTAACTTTCCATCAAGCAATGGACTAGGTTCATTAAAAAAATATCCGTAAGACTTATCTTGATGTTGCTCGAGAAGATCTAATGCATGCATGCCAAATGTCCAATCAGTCATTAAATTAGAAAGTGCATGCTTATATTTATTTTCCTGTTGATAATCATCTAAATCCCCTAAATAAATATTTGCAATTTCCTTAACAGAGTCTTTTTTAAAGATCTTTGCTAATCTTTTATAAAAATTTTTTTTATCTAAATTAAGATAGTAATTTTCAAACTCTGACCAGAGCCTATATTCATCTGATGTGGTTCCAATGATTAGCCTGATTGATGAATTTTTAAAATTTTTTATGGGATCTAAGGAAAGAAAATTCCCATCTGCGATGGGAGCAAAGCCAACCTCTGGAGAGAGCCAAACTCCTTTTGCTATCATTGTATGCTTCATTTGAGATGCTATTTTTGTAATCTGCTGATGATCTAGAGTTTGCAAATCATTAATTTTGAATCCTCTATCATATGCTGTTTTGATGAATAACTCGCCCCATTTGTTTCCTCTGTTAGTATCAAAAAAAGCATTCATCCCGCCACTTTGGCATATGGCCTTGGAAAATAAATTGCCCTCAGGACTTATCGAAGACTGCAAAGCAACACTCCATGCTCCTGCTGACTCCCCAAAAAGAGTAATGTTTTCTGGATCACCGCCAAACTCACTGATATTTTCTTTTACCCATTCTATTGCTAGCTTCTGATCCATTAAACCTTCATTACCTGTAGATTTGATTTGACCGTTTGTAACTTCATCTAACTTTAAAAAACCAAATGGACCCAAACGATAATTGATTGTTACTAATACGACTCCATGTAAGGGTAGATAATCAAGATCATAAACAACTGAATTAGATGAACCTGTAATGTATGCTCCACCATGTATCCAAATCATTACAGGCATATTCGCACTAACATCTTTTGAAGCTATATTTAACGTCAGACAATCTATTGATTCATCTGGCATTGATGGATCTGTTAAAAAAGATTCATTATAAATTGTTTGAGGCGCGCTAAAGCCTCTATCAAATGCTAGGTGTGAGATTTCTTTATTAAGCTTTTTTTGGAGGCATCCATTGTGTATCTTTAGTAAGATTTTTTGCATAAGGAACTCCATAGAATAAATTTATATTATTTTTATAGATTCCAGTAAACTTCCCGGCATTGCAGCTAACAGATATGTCAGTCATAAGATCAGTATAATTGTATTATTAAGTTATTTATAAATGAAAAAATGAAATTAAAAAGATTAATATTGATTTTTATCGTGTAATTCGTAAAATTTAAAATAAATAATGTGAATTATTAGGTTGATTCATTAAAGTAATAGTGAAATCATTATTATCAACTTATAAATGAGGTGAATTATGGCACTTGTAGCTTCGGTAGAAAGAACTAACGCAGATCTTCACAATGAGATGATCAAGAGAGCAGAGGAACTCATACCTGTCTTAAAAGAAAGATCAGAATCAGCAAACATTGATAGAAGAATACCTAAACAAACTATGCAAGATATGAAAGATGCTGGTTTTTTTAAAATCCTTCAGCCCAAGCAATATGGTGGATTTGAGTTAGATCCTCACACATTTTCTGAAGTTCAACTAAGAATATCTCAAGGCTGTATGTCTACAGCATGGGTTTTGGGTGTTATTGGCATTCATCCTTTTCAGCTTGCCCTGTATGATGACAAAGCACAACAAGAAGTTTGGGGTGAAGATGACAATACTCTTGTGTCTTCGTCATATGCTCCAATGGGTCAAGTAACTCCTGTTGAGGGAGGCTTTAAATTTTCTGGTCATTGGCAATGGTCTAGCGGTTCTGAACATTGTGATTGGGCTCTGCTTGGAGGGCTTATATTTCCTGCTGAAGGTGGCGCTCCTGAATACAGAACTTTTCTTATTCCAAAGACTGACTATGAGATTAAAGATACATGGTACTCAATGGGCTTAAAAGCTACTGGTAGTCAAGACATACATGTTAACGATGTTTTCGTTCCAGAATATCGTACTCACAAGCAATCTGATGGTTTTAACCTTACTAATCCTGGATATGAGGTAAATAAAAATGATCTTTACAAAATCCCCTGGGGTCAGTTATTTGTCAGAGCGGTATCTACTCCAGCTATTGGAGCAACTAAAAAAATGCTAGAGCTTTTTATTGATGGTGCTAATAACAAGGCCTCAAGCGATCCATCCAAACTAGCAGGTGATACTCACACTCAAACAATAGTTGCTGAAGCTGCAGCTAAATTAGACGCAATTGAGACAGTAATGTTTAGAAATTATGACGTAATGGTAGATAAAGCAGGTAATCAAGGCGGCATCCCTATGATTGACAGGGTCAAATTTAGATATGATGCATCTTTGGTTATTGAGAAATGTCTTGAAGTTGTTGACACATTGTTCTCAAATGCTGGTGGAGGTGCAGTTTTTGCAGGGAGCGATATACAAAAGATATTTTTAGACGTCCACACATCCAGGGCTCATGTTGCAAACAATCCAGTAAGCTTTTCAAGAAATTATGGGGCGATGCAACTTGGAGTTGAAAATACAGATTATTTTGTATAAATATTAAAGGTGGTATCCTCCATCAACTGGAATGCAGTGACCAGTGATGTACCCTCCTTTGCTAGATGCCAAAAAGACAGCTGTATCTGCAACTTCTTTAGGATAACCAAATCTCTTTATTGCCAGCGTGTTCATGACAGCTTCATGCCATGCATCATCAAAAAAAGTATTATTTTCTTCTCGTAGCCTGTGAAAAATACCTGTGTCTATTACACCTAAAGCAATAGAATTTGCTCTCACACCATTTTTACCTTCTTCCTTTGCAATACCTTTCAGAACCTGCTCGATGGTAGCTTTTGGTGCAACTGAAAGAATATCTCCCGGAGGATACTTGAACAATCCTGCAGAACTTATGAAAACAATAGATCCTTGAGACGCTCTCAGATGAGGTAATCCAAATTTAATAAGATTGAAAAATCCATTTATATCAGCATCAATTACACCTTTCCACAAATCTATATCTATTTCGCTGATAAATTTCTGAGGTATATCAAATCCAGCTGCATTAACAAGAGTATTTATAGATCCATGATCATTAACGACCTCTTGAAAAGTTTTTTCCACTGATTCGGGATCACTATTATCTAATTGATAAATTTCTACATCATTATTTATATCATTAGCTATATCTATAGCAGCTTGTTCATTTTTATAATAGGTAATAACCACATTAGCACCAGACTGAGCAAATTCTTTTGCACACAATGAGCCAATGCCTCCACTGCCACCCACAATAAGAACACACCCATTTTCAAAACTTTTATCCATTTTTTTACCTCTTTTGTTATTATATTATCTCTAACGAATTAAACAAAAAGGAAACCAAATTATGCGTTTTTCATATCATCCTACAATGTGTGACCCTTCATTTTATTTGGAGCTAGGAAAGGCAGCTGAAGCTGCCGGATTTGATGCTATTACATTTCCAGATAGCATATGTTATCCAAAAGAATGTGATTCAACCTATCCATACAATGATGATGGAAGCAGAGAATTTCTAGATGGAGTACCTTTTTTAGAACCATTTTCAATTATTCCAGCTATAGCTGCTGTTACAGAAAAGCTAGAGTTTTCAACCTCTGTCTATAAACTTGCTCCTAGGCAAGCAGTAACCACAGCAAAGTTTGTTACAACTTTGGGAGTCATGACCAATAATAGATTCCATTTTGGGGTTGGAGTAAGTCCTTGGTATGAAGATTTCTTAGCAACAGGAGAAAGATGGGAAAAAAGAGGAAAAAGGATGGATGAGCAAATTGATATTCTTAAAGGACTCATGAATGGAGAATATTTTTCTTATAAAGGTGAGTTTTATGATATTCCAGAGTTAAAACTATGTCCTGCTCCATCAAAGCCAGTGCCCATACTGATTGGAGGACACTCTAAACCAGCTCTGAGAAGAGCTGCAAGAGTTGGTGATGGTTGGATCAGCGCTGGCTTGAGTATTGAAGATATAAAATCACTTATTGATCAAATCAATGATTTCAGAAAAGAATATGGCACTCTTGATCATCCAAATTATCAGTTTCAAGTAATGGGAGAAGCTGCATACTCTCCTCAAGGTATCAAACAATTAGAGGATCTTGGAGCCACAGAGGTAATTGTTGCTTTTAGGAATGCATATGAAGGTGGTTCCGACGATAGGACGCTTGAAGGAATGATAGCTGAGATAAATTGGTATGCTGAAGAAGTAATTAAAAAGTCTAAATAAGAAAAAATGGTCGGGATGGCCGGATTTGAACCGACGACCACCTCACCCCCAGCGAGGTGCGCTACCAGGCTGCGCTACATCCCGAAATTAAATTAAATATTATATTAATAAAAATTGCATAAAAACTTTTACTAAGATAACATGCGCTTCCTGAAAGAACATACTTAATATGAACGCAAAAAATATTACCTATTTCTTGCATTAATCTCAGATTAGGACAAAATGTTGCTTTTATACGTTTAATTTAAGATAATATAATTTAACTGTTTCAGAGGAGTTTACTAGAATGGCCAAAATCAAAAATAAACTAGCATATTTGCTTGCATTGATAACGCCTGCTTTTTCAACCAGCGTAATAGCCGATGAAGAACCTGCTACTGCCGAATCTGTAGAAAAAGCTAAAGAAGCCGCTAGCGGTTCTTTGAGTGCTGGCGCAATTGCCGCAGCTGTTGCTGCCGCCGCTGCTATAGCAGCAGCAAGTGATGATGATGATTCACCTGCACCAACTCCAGCACCTGCACCAACACCTGCACCAACACCTGCACCTACCGAAGTAGTTGAATATGTAGAAGAGGTGATCGTTGAAGTTGATAAAACTACCACAGAAGAAACAACAGTCTCTTCAAATGTTGCTGAGGTTGTTACACAGACTAACACTACAACAACAACTGTTATACCCGCTACTACATCTCAAGTTATAACTACTGTTACTGCAACAAGAACTACATCTGATGAATCAACATCTACTGCAACTCAAACTGCTGTTCTTACCAGAGAAGCTGCTGGTACTGAGACATTTACTGCTACTGGAACTGACTTCAATTTAAGAAATCCTGGTACCAGTGCTACACCTCTTTCTTCAGGAGACTCTCGTTTGAACGGAAGTAGCCATCAGGTTGGCGGTAATCCAGTCTACATTATTGAATTCACCCGAGACACAACTGTTGTAGAAGAGTATATCGGCGAGATTGTTGTTGATGTAACTACCCCAGCTGTAGTTGAAGAATTTGATGTTGAAATTGTAAATACTGTTGGTGATCCTGAAAGGACTGAAGAAGTTGAAGTTGAAATTGAACTTGTCCTCGAAGCCGAAACCACTGTAGATGTTACAGTTGAAACACCTGTTACAGTCGCTGGAACAGCAACAGCAACTGCAACTGCAACAAGGACTCAATTTGTAGAATAAAAAACTATAGAATAAAAAAAGGACGCACATGCGTCCTTTTTTTTTATCTATTTATAATAAAAAGTAATTTCAATTTCTCCAAGGCTTGGATGGATTTGCTGATTTGATTTAATCACTTGCCCTGAATCATCAAACCAATAAATATTTTCGCCAGTCCATTTAAACTTAGATGTAGAAAAATTTTCAATCATCACAGTAGCATCAATCTTCTTTATAAGCTCTAACTTTTCTTTATGAGAATTTTTGAAGAATGAATTTTGATTGATTAAAGCTTTAGGATTTGATAGTTCAATAAAGTACTGAGAATAACACTCACCACAGTTAAGAAAATTAATTTTAGGATTTAGTATATTAACATCATATTCAAGACCAATTGTTCTAATTATTTTTCCATTCTTCGTAAAAATCACTTCGCCATTACTACCGACCCACTCATAAACATCATCATTAATAGATAAAAGTATCATTAAACCAGAGCCCGATCTCCCAATATTTATTTTTGCAAATGAATAAGGTACTTTCTCATAAGAAGACATTGTGACGTCTATTTCTGGAGGACCATATATTAAAGAGCGAGCTACAGCGGGAACATCTTTGAATTCAACTAATGAGCAGGAGCTTAGGAATAATAAAGATATGCAAAAATATTTAGTCATATAAATCATCCCAATCCCTAAAGAATGTCTGCTTATGAGCTTGTTCAGTAACACCCCACAGATAAAAGCCGTGATTGAGTGGAGCCGCACCATCACGTGTTAATGGTTTTAAACCCCATGTAAAAACATCTTTTGTGTAAGTTGTGGAAAAGAAATCAAGAGGTACATGAAAATAGAAACCTTTATCAAAACTACCCTCTCCAAATTCGCGTTTACTTATATCTGTTCTCGAAAAGAATACACCTAATTGAAACCCACTTTTGAATCTCCTAGAAAAATCAAAACTTAGGCCAGAGTCTCTAGCCAAAAATCTTCCTCCCCTAACCGCAAATAATATCCTTGATTTTGGTTCAATATAATAGAAATTAATGTGGCCAGTAGTTGTAATGTAATCCCTTAAGCCAAACATTAAGTCGTAATCTCTCTGTTGAACTCTCCATAGCTCAGCTCCTATTCCATAATTTTTATCAAAAGGCCTATACAAAAACTCAGATCCAATGCCAGCGAACATAGTTTCCAGAAGTCCAACAGACATCTTTCCATAAATATTTGGAGTTGGATTTATGAAATAATTAAGCTGAAATCTATCTATATTATACTTTTGGCTATTCTTAAGATATTGAACAATATCAGTTCTGACATGAGGAAGAATACTATCAGAAGCTAGCTTAAGATTATCAAGATTATCAGTGATTCCAATTGAAGCACTGGTTGACAATGATAAGTTTGAATCAAATAGTATTTCACCATCATAAGTTAATCTAAGGTCGCCGAAGAAGAAACCATCTGGTCCTCCAATTTGAGTTCTTAGTGTTGGTTCTATTTTATAAAAATTTACAGGAAATGGTTTGCTAGGATTATATTTATATGATCTATCCTCATATTTTTCTGGTTTAATTTTTATATCTCGTGCAGCTACCCTAAAAGAATTTGAAAGTAAGTTTTTTGAAAAGGAGTTTCTGTCAATTTCCATTGAATACATTGCCATTCCAGCATTTATATTTATGATGTTAAAAGTTGAAATATTTTTTGGGCTTATCTCTTCTAAAACTCTAGCAACCCTTCCAGCAGCTTGCATATGACTCGCATGAGTTGACTGCGAAAATGCTACTGAGAGAACATCTTCATCAACAGAAGCTTTTTGAAGATAGTATTCTCTTTCATTAAGGTTCTTAAGAATAGATCTGTAGAAAAAAAGCTCATTTGAAGCATTAACCTTTCTTACGATGCTTGCATTTTTAATTGGAACAGGAGGATTAATCTTTTTAAGCTTTTTATTTTTTTTTGATAAATTAAGCGCATATGAAAATCCAAAATTAAACGTGTTTCCCTTAACGTAGCTAGCTTTTACATGAAAATTCTTATTTACAGGATATGTAAATCCAAAATTAATTCTCGACTCTGTATCTTCAACTGGCTTATAGGCAAAAGGAGACGCGGCTCTCCCAAGACCAAACGCTTCCTCCAAATAATTTGTTGAGTCATATTCAACCTTAAATCTTAATCCTTTCGTATTAGGGATATACATCTCAACCCCACCAAAGACACCAACAGTTCCTCTAAAATATCTGTCAGTAACAAATTCTCCTCCCTGCCCACCAACATTATTAGTTACTCGTTGATTAACTCCATCACCAAAAATTGATAAAGGATTTTTATACCTTCCATGAGAAAGATCTCCCCAACCTAATCCAAATGTAAAATCAAAATTCTTAAAAAACTTTGATGCAACTAAATACTCAGCCTCAAATTGATTACTACCAGCTAAATCCCTTATGCCCACTGCTATGCTTGGTAGTAGATTTGTTTCACGAAATAATCTAATTTTTACGTCAAACCCTTTATCTTTATAACTTTGAGAGCCACTGAATGAGGAAACATTACTATAAAGTGCATTATTTATATCAGTGTATCCATATGTTGCCTCTAGCCAACTAAATGGATATGCAATGACACTTCCTCGAAGATATGGTTCGTTATGACTCCAACTTATCGCTAGGCTACCCTCTTCATGCAGTCTAGCTGAAGGCATTTGGATTATTCCAGCAGTACCATAATTAGAAAAACTTGGTGAGCGATTAGGGTAAATATAATCGTTTATGTCTGCAAAAGTTGGATAAGAAATGAGTGCGAAAAGTAAATGTATAGTAAATTTTTTCACGAGCAACTATTTTTAATGCTCAACTCATTTCTATTAGAATATCAATCGTTTGTAATAGAATTAATTGATGCTAAGGATAAAGTTAAACTACTTAGAATTGGAGCAACTGCTGCTGCAAACATTACGCCCTCAATCTTACCAAGCTCTCTTGGTAAATAAATTATTGATCCAGGATATATATCATGATCATAATTGAACAGATTAAATCGTTGTTTTTCAAAATAATGTGACATTCCATTAGGATCTATTAATATCATATGATCTGTCGCACTAGATTTTTTGCCAGCTGCTAAATTTATATAATCATTTAGATCAAATTCGGGATTATATGGCAAGGTAACTGGTTGATTAAAATCTCCAAATAAATAAACATGTTGTGGGACTGATGGAATATCAATTATATCTTGGTCTTCTAGCCTAACGTCCAAACTAGGATTCGATTTTAATTTACTTAAATTGAAATCAACAATTAACCTGCCTATTGGATCTTGAGATTGAAATTCTTCAATTAGGACCTTTAAAAAGTCTCCAGTAAGGGGTTGTTGAGAGCCTCCACCAGCTCCCTGTCCAAGATTAGACACTAGAAAGTTTATCGTGTCAGCATAAATCCTTTTTCCAAAAGTAGTATCAAGCTCTTGTATTGATTTTCTGTAAAACATTCCTCCAAACTCATAAGAATCGTTCTTGTATCCTCCTGCCATAGAAATTACCTGTGATAATGTTGTGCCGTCCTCTATTGTATATTTTCCTGGTCTATGAACTGCTCCTGATACTGTAACCTGTGAAGCCGCTTTAATTTCTTTCTTATACTTTGGAACAATGACAGAGTCTCTAGGCTGCAATTTAATTTCAGGTAAGTTATTCTTTTGAACTTCAATGGTTTCAGTTCCTGAAATATTATCTCTTTCTAAAACTACCAAATTTGAATTAAAACTATCTTGACTAAAGCCGCCAGCAAAACTTACTAAATCAGAAAGTGTTTCTCCATTTTTAATGTCAAACAGTGCAGGTTTATTAACGCCTCCGGTAATTGGAACAAAAAAGTCAATTGGCTTAGTAAAAATTGTATCTCCTGCTCTAAGATTAAAATTAAAAATTCCCGTTTTTCCATAAACTAAAGTCTCATATAGATCCAAATTATTAATTTCCTTACCAGATCTAATTATTGAAATGCTCCTAAAAGATCCATTAGGACTTATTCCGCCAGCTACATTTAATGCATGCAAGACATTTGAACCGCCCGCAATTGTATAGATACCTGGGGCTTCAACCTCTCCAAGCATTATTACCTGGATATCTCTTAATTCTGCAAGTGTTACAAAAACCTCATTTCCTAATGATTTAGCTTGAACAAAATTATCGATAATTTTTTGGACTGAGTCGAAGGCTTTACCAGCAACAAAAACCTTTCCAAATTCTTGTATGGAGATAGATCCGTCTCTATCAACAAATACGCTATCTAATTTAGCTGAGTCGCTTCCAACTATATTAATACTCAATTTATCTCCGACATCAACAATATAGTCATTGTTCAAATTTGGGACATTAACTGGCATGAAAGTAGATTGAGTTGAATTGAAAAAATTTAGTCCGAATCTATCAATAGCATTAGACTCATTATTTTCTTCATCCATTCTTTCTTCTAATATAGCCAGCTGTTTTTGGATAATCTTAAGAGCTTCTCTATTTTTTAGAGATGATGTTTTAGAATTTAGCAAAATATCAACAGGTCTTTGGCCCTCAGAATCATCCTCAGTAAGTTCTTTTTGAACATCCTCAGGAAGGCTATTTAAAAAATCTTCATCTAACGAAGAATTAGACTGAGAAAAACTGGTATTTGAAAATGCTGCTATCATTAAGAAAAAAACAGCATTCTTTTTTATTTTTTTGAAATTCCGCATTTTATCCTCAAATAATTATTTAAAAAATGATTTTAATTAATTCTTTATTAAGTAATATTGAATTATATATTCAAGAGTTAACTTTTCCTATTTTTTGGAAATTACACTTTAATTTAGTCTTGCTTTAGCATTTTTTCTAGAGATGTATAGTAAGAATTCTTGGGATGATTTTTTATAATTTTTAATAAATAATCTTTGGATACAATGTTACTCTTATATGCTTCATATTCTGGAGAACCAACTAATCTACCGTAACGTTTTTGCAAAGAAGATATGCAATTAGATGAATCTTGTAAGGAATCAAATGTTCCAGCGTCCATCCAAATAGATGAGTTACCTAAGGGTAGGCATTTTAAGTCATCATTATTTAAATAAAGCTGATTAAGTTCAGTTATTTCTAGCTCATTCCGTTTAGAGGGTTTAAGTGATTTACACAATGAAGATGCATATTTATCGTAAATATATAATCCAGTTACTGCTTGATTAGAGATAAAAGAGTCTGGCTTTTCAATTATTTCTTTTGGCTTTCCATCTTTTATATTGACTACTCCGTATCTCTGAGGATCCTCAACAGTTTTAGTAAAGATTTGGGCGCCGCCTAAAAATTCTATAGAAAGACTTTTTGATAGATGTTCTGAAATAAAAATATTATCTCCAAGAATTAATGCGCAATTTTCACCGCCTATAAAATCCTCACCTATTATTAAAGACTCAGCAATTCCTTTAGGCTCCTTTTGAACTGCATAGGTAATGTTTATACCGAAGTTTTCGCCATCTCCTAAAAGTTTTTTAAATAAATCTATTTGATTTGGATTTGAAATTAATAAAATATCATCTATACCTATTGAAATTAATGTTGAAAGAGGATAGTAGACAAGAGGCTTGTCATATACTGGCAATAATTGCTTTGAAATAACAGATGTTAATGGATTTAATCTTGAACCAGAGCCGCCAGCTAAAATTATACCTTTCATAATAACTCTACAGTTTTTTGAAGTGATGCCCTCCATTCACTCGCCTGGTATGAGAAAGTATTACAAAATAGTGAGTTATTTATACTAGAATCCGCTGGTCTTGGAGCGGCCAATTTAAAAAAATCGTTATCAACTTCCTTGACAACACTACAAAATTTAAACTTTTTATTAATAAGACTATTTATTTCTTGAAGATATACAAATCTTGAAACTCTTCCAACATCTGCAAAATGATAAATTGTATTAAACTTAGTTTGATCATTAATATGAGGCAAGACAGCGAGAATAGCCTCGGCTAACGAATTGGCTGATGTTGGAGACCCAAAAATATCATTGGCTCCATATAAGTCTTTTCTACCTTCCTTCATCATTGTTTTAATCTTAAAAAGAAAGTTATTCTTAGTTGGAAAATGGCTATAAAGCCATGAGGTCCGAATTATTACATATCGATTACAGTATTCTTGTATGACTTTTTCACCCGCTGCTTTTGATTTGCCATATTTATTTAGAGGATTAATTTTATCCGCCTCAGAATAAGAACCTTTAACGCCGTCGAAGACGAAATCCGTGGAAATATGAATAAAGAAAACATTAGTTTCAGAACAATATTTTGCGATTTCTTTAACCGCAAGATGATTAATTAAAAATGCATCTTTATTAATTTCTGCATCCTCAACGTCATTGAATGCACTACAGTTTATTAAAATTTTGTTGTTAAAATTTTGAAGTTTATTAACTATCCTGGATGTATCCCGCATGTCCAAGTCATTAGATGAAATTTGGTCTACGTGAACATTTATTTTATCAAGTAGGCTCATTCCTAACTGACTATTTTTACCAATCAAAGTAATCATTGATCCCACCAATTTTCATTTAACATATACCAATTTATTGTATTTTTTAATTGCTCCTTAAAATTTTTACTAGGGCTCCAACTCGTTGCCATTCTAATTTTTGAGTTATCAATTGAATATCTAAAGTCATGACCTTTCCTATCTTCAACAAATTTTATTAATTTTTCTGCGTCATTTTGTCCATAATATTCTTGAAGAATGCTTATAATTTCATTAATAATTTCAATATTTGAAATCTCAAATCCACCACCAATATTAAATCTTTCATTAATAAATAAATTTTTTTTGTACAAAGATAAAATTGCATCAATATGATCCTCAACATATAACCAATCTCTTATATTAGTTCCGTTCCCAAATACCGGAATATATTTATTATTAAGAATATTATTTACAGTTTTTGGAATTAATTTTTCTGTGTGCTGTCTTGGACCAAAGTTATTGCTGCAGTTTGTAATTAGATACTTGATATCAAATGTCTTGCCCCAGGCTTCAACTATTAAATCTGATGAGGCTTTTGATGCAGAATAAGGAGAGCTTGGTGAAAAGTTGGAAAGTTCGGAAAAGGATTTTTCATTAAGATCTAATGAGCCATAAACCTCATCGGTTGAAATATGATGGAACAAAGTATCTTTTCCCTCTCTAACAGATTCAGAAATACACTGAAGGATGTTATAAGTTCCAACAATATTAGTATTGATAAATTCAATTGGAGAGTTTATTGAGTTATCAACGTGAGATTCAGCGGCAAAATGAACCACTAAGTCAAATTTTCTTTGTTCAAAAATTTCTTTTATTTGAACAAGATCTGAAATATCTATTTTTTGAAAATTATAGTTCTTAAATTGTGTTAAATATTTTTCTGTATTAATAGATGCTGCGTAACTTAGGTTATCTATATTTGTAAAATTAATATCGGGAAACGCATTACAAGATTTAGATAAAAAATGGGAGCCTATAAAACCACAGCCACCTGTAACAAGGACTTCTTTAATATTAATTCCTGGGATCATTTGCATCACAATTGCTGAAGAATTTTTTTCAACGGTAATCCATTAATATCTTTTTTAGAATGATAATATTTTTTCATCTCTGGCCATTGAATATTAATTTCTTTATCATTCCAAAGGAGTGTTTGCTCATTATTTGCACAATATTCATTATCAAGTTTGTAGGCAACGATTGTATTTGGTTGAAGTGTAATGAACCCATGCGCAAATCCCCTAGGAATATACAAAGACTTTGGATCATCAAGACAGAGTCTTAGTTTTCCGTGAGAGAGAAATGTATCAGAGTCAACTCTTAAGTCAACAAAGAAATCAATGATTTCTCCCTGAAGAACATTAATAATTTTAGCCTGTGCGAATGGAGGACGCTGAAAATGCATACCTCTTATGGTGCCAGTATTTAAAGAGTGCGAGATACTATCCTGGACAAAAGGCAAATTAATATTCTCTATTTGAAACGTATTTAAGAAAAAACCAATATCTGATTTATGTATTTTCCTATCAAAGACCTTAATATCTTTAAAACTTTCAATTGACAACAAAGACATCAGAGTTCAATACACTCAGGTTGAGGAAGAGGAAAAATTAATTTTGTTCCCTTTTTAAAAATTCTTGATGATTTAGCTAGAATATCTTTCTTATAATTCCATGCGTTTACCAGCAAAACATCATAATTTTTTTCTTGGAGTTCGTTCTCTGAAATAATTGGAATATTAAAGATTGGAAATTTTTTTCCAATCTTTGTTACGGATGTGTCAACACAAAAACTAATTGTTTGTTGATCTAGCTTCAAAAAAGAGAACATTGTAAATGCTTTTGCAGGCGCTCCATAAGAGCCAATAACTAGATTTTGTTGTTTAGATTTATTAATCTCATTCGATACGAACAACTTTACTTCATTGATCTTATCTAAAAATAATTTAAAAATTTTTTTTTCATCGAATAAGCTATCTTCGATTTCAATTTGTTTTTTGAGAATTTTTGTTTGGCCCATATCCTTAGATGAGGCTACAAATACTACTGATCCACCGTGAACATCTGAAAAAATAATATCATGAAGGTAAAGATTATGATTGCTGAGTAAACTTATCATGCTTTTGACAGAATAAAAGAACATGTGTTCATGATAAATTTGATCAAACTCACCATGCATTAATGTATCAATTGCATAGGCATTTTCAATAAAAATATAACCATCATCATTTATAATTTTTTTCATTCCATAAATCATATCTGAGGGATCGGAATTATGAGCGAACATGTGTCTTGCTATAACCAATTTTATATTATCTCTTTTTGATAGGATTACTGGTGCGAGTGAATTTCCAAAGAATTCATTTATTGTTTCAATCCCCTCATTATTAGCAATTTTTGCTACATTAGATGCTGGATCAATGCCCAAGACAGATGAAACCTTTGGTTTGAAGTATTTCAGAAGGTCACCACTATTAGAACCTATTTCAATTACATCCGATTCAGCTAAGTTCAATATCTTATTTTGTGCATATTCAAGTAAATTAGCATAATGTTTATTTAATGAATCTGATTTTGGTGTGATATAGGTATAATTTGAGTAAAGCAGATCCTCGCCCAAACAATGCCTTAACTGCAAGTTGAAGCATTTCTTACAAAAATCTAATATTAATGGAAATGATTGATAATTATTTTGCCCTTTAAAGGTGTGATCGAAGTTATTGGCTGGCGGTGAATCACATAAATAGGTAATTTCATCTAATTCCGAATTATTACATATTCTGCAACTTGAACTAACTATGGTCATATTTTTTAAAATTAATGAGCTATAAAGATTCTATTTTAAACAAACTTGAGAAATAATGTTTGAGAATTTAATTATATTTAAATATGATAATTTAATCGAATTGACTTTGATTTAAAACAGACAAATAAGATTTAGAAACAGCTTCAACTGAATACTTTTCAATAATTTTCTCCCTTCCCTTTTGGCCCATTTCTTTTCTGAGGTTCTCATCTTTTACTAGAAGTGAGATTTTTTGAATCCACTCATCTAAAGTGTCAACCAGAAATCCATCGATGCAATTTGAAACAATTTTTGTTGCTGTTCCAAAATTAGTTGAAATGGATGGTATGCCTATTGCCATATATTGAAGAACTTTTAGTCCGCCCTTTCCAAGCGCCCAATTTGAAGGAATAATTGGATACAAGCCAATATCTATCTTTTGTAAATCTGATATCTCAGTTCTTTCACTCCATTTTATTACCTCCATATCAATATCTTTAATTGCATAGTCAAAGTTCGTAATTAAAACTAATTTAATATCCAATTTTAGACAAACTGATCTTAGTACGTCACTTATTGAATCAAGATATGATTTTGAGCTAAAGGTCCCCGTCCAACCAATTGAAATTTTTGTATTATTATGTCCCATGCATTTAGGTAAAAATCTTTTTTCATCAAGTGAACATGGTATGTAAGTGGCTAATCCTGATTGATTGTTTTTAACACAGTAATCTAAATTGAATGGGGAGCTGGTAATTACATGGCAGGATTTTTTAATAAGCAGATTAACTTTTTTCTTGCTTTTAAAAAAACTTCTGAATGAATTTTTTGCTGATGGGTCATCTTCGACATGAATTGCATCATCAAAATCATAAATAATATTTGGTGTTAAACAGAAAAATATTCTTTCAAAAAACGTGTCAAAAAAGGGAGTTACCCACATGCAAACATATATCTTTTCGTATTTTCTTATTCGAAAGATATCTTTCAATCTTTTAAAGTAACCTTTAATAGTGCCAACTATTTTTTTTATTAGGTTCCCATCTTCATATAATATATTCCAAGTATTAATTGAAAAAAATGGAGATATTGTTATATCAAAACCATCTTTTTTCCATGTATCAAAATACTGTTCATACTTTAATCTTTGAGTCGCAGCGACTCCTTCAGGATAGGGGCATATAACAAGAATTTTTCTTATATTTGGTTTAACGCTCATTTGCATCCTTTAAAAATGAAAATCTTACTCTATTTACACTTATCAAATAGATTATAAAAGTGTATACAAAAGTATATTTATACCTTCCGTAGGTAAATTCGTTCTCAATTATTAAAGAATTTAAGACTATACCCATGGCGAATGAAATGAAAACTAAAAAAAATTCTGGCGAGTAAAGAACTCTTTTTTTATTACTGATGATTAGATAACAAATTAAAAAAATTTGTAATAGTGATTCCAAAAAGAAAATATAAGAACGTATTCCATCAGGATATGGCCTCAAAATCCCCTGTAAAAATTCAATAGGAGAGTACAGTAAAACTGATGTTATCGACTCAAAAGGTATAAAATTTCTGACCAATGTTAATTCCTGCGTTTCTACTAAAAAAGCTATTTTGAAGAAATTTAGCGTTGCTAAAACTTGATCACTCAAAAGATATATTACAAATAATGAAATTAAAGAAAAAATAATTAAATTTTTAAAATTTTTGTTTGCCCTGAAAAAAAACACTCCTAAATACAGAAAAGAGAAGACAATTCCATTTTGAGTTTTTATAGCAAACAAAGCGATTAAAAAAATTGTTGATAAAAAAAATTTTTTAGATAAAACAAAATATAATAAAAAAATCTGAGCCACAAAAACTAAATTGTCTCGGAGTCCGATTGATGAGTACAAAAGCAATGATGGCAGCAGAAAAATAAATAAAAGCAATATAATATTTTCTTTGGAGTGTATTTTAGTTCTTAAGTAGACATAAGAAAATAATAGAAATAACTTATTTATCATTCCCACTGATGAAAAAGTTGCTATAGATGGAATTGGAATCAAAGAATATATGATTGCAGGAAGACCTTTTTTTAGAGATACAAATGATAAAGAGTCTTCGGATGCTGATCCTATTGTAGTTTGACAACTCAGTTCATCAAAAAATAAATTGTCTTTAAAATCTTTTATACATCTTAAATAACCTCCAATATCAGGAAATAGTCCAGGTGAAAATTGAAGAAGAATATTAATTAAAAAAGCTAAGAAGAACAGAAATATCCAAAAAATCATTTCTTTTGGCGAGAGAAGCTTTAAAAATAAAAAAAAAATTACAAATAAACAACAAAAGATTAGATTTGGTATCTCAGAAAAAAAATATATTAAAAAATTATTAATTGAATAGTAATCGACTAAAGGATCAAAAATCATATCAAGAGAAAATATTCTTCATATCACCCAAGTTAAAAGGTTAGTCCCACTCTATTTTTTGGACCAAAAACTGATAAGAGTAAAATCCTATACTTAGAAATAAACCCATAGAAATAAATAAAAATAATATAAATAAAATATTTGGTGTCACAGGATATTCAGATATCTCAATGTCTCTTACTATAAGTATTTTATAAAGCTCTTTTGTATTTATAAGAGATTTCTTTAACAATTGATTTTGTAGAATTTCACTGAGTGCATCCCTTTGAGCTATGGAATCTATAGAGTTTAACTCTGCTGTAAGAAAATCTATTCTTTCATCTATTTGATTTCTTTCAGACTTTTTAAAAAAATTATCAGTTTCAACTATTAATTCTTTTATCATTTTTTGTATTTGATTTGGCGACCCAGTGTAAGCAGTAACATACAAAAGTTCCGCATATTCGTCATATTGAACACTTAAAGACCCTCTAATAAAGTTATTAAGGAGGTACTTATTAGGTATTGGATTATAGTTGACTCCCAGTAATAAAAATTTTAGATAATTTGCTCTAGTTGAGAAGTTCCAAATGGGATCATACTGATTGGTTTTCTTATTGTAATAATCACCAAAAAATTCCATGATTGCATTATTTTTCTCTTCATAATTTTCAGTTACTTCCATTGAAAATAGTGCTTCTGAAAACTCATAGTAAAACTTTGAAGCATTTTGGCCTGATTGTCCTAACGCGAGTGATACAATAGAATTTGAATTAAGACCTTCTTGCTGATCACTTTTCTCGTTAATAGCAATGGTTACAGAATATTCAGGCGATGAAAAAATAATAAAGATGCAACCTAGCACAAATGAAATTGATGTAACTAAAAAAATTGATCTAAATCTATTTTTAAGCCAATCATAGTAGTTTTTAAGATTATTTTGCATATTTTTTATATTATTAATTTATAAATTATAGCCTAAATTATTCAGATAGAATTTTATTAAAAATTTCTTCATGATAATCAGCAGCTTGGTTGATACTAAAATTATCCATTGCATGTTTAAAAGAATTTTTAGACATTATTAAATATTGTTGAGGATTTTTCAGAAAATATTTCATATTTTTCTCTATACCACTTACATCCATGGGCTCTGTTAATAAACCAGTTTTATTTTCAATAATCACATCTTTGCATCCAGGTATATTAGATGTGATCACAGGCCTCGAACAGGCTTGGGCCTCCATCAATACTCTAGCAAAACCTTCTCGGTAAGAAGGTAAAACAAGCACATTAGATTCAATAAGCTTGTCTCGTATATTTTTTTCGTATCCTTTATATATAATTTTTGGAGATAAGTAATGTTTTATATCATCCAGTGTTATGGATTGAGGGTTATTATGATCAAAAGATCCATAAAGCTCGAACTCACATTCAGGAAAATCTTTTGACACATTATTGGCTGCTAATAAATACTCTATCACCCCTTTATCCCTGAGTATTCTGGATACCATAACAAATTTAAAATTTTTATTTGATGAAACTGTAGAAGAGAAATATTTTTTGGGCAGGCCATTACCTGGAATTATGTATGAATTATTTCTTTGAGCAATTTTGTTAGCGACCAAAAGATCTAAGTCATCTGAATTTTGAAGAATAAAGCTTGAGTATTTTTGTTCAATTAAGAGTCTGTACGTATAAAAAAGCATTAATTTCAAAATTTTTAAGAAAAATTTTTTAAAAAAAAATTTATTTGGAGTAAATACTGATCCCATTCCTGTTATGGCATATATTGATTTTTTTTTCGTAAGTAAAGAGCTCAAACAGGATAGCACTATTGATCTATGTGAAATTGCATATATCAAATTTGGATCATGCAATGAAATCTCTTTAGACAATTTTCTAGCATTTATAATAAGGTTTAATATTCCAAATCTTTCTCTGCTAGAGTTTATAAAAATATAGTTTATATTTTTTTCTGTTTTTGGAATTGAATCGCCTGAATAGCCAATTATGTTAAATTCCCATCCTCTTTGCGCAAGCTCTTTAATTAAGTCATATCTATGGCTAAAAAAGAAATTAATTTCTGCCACAATTAGAAAGACTTTTTTAGAAGTATTTAGCATGCCAAGAAAAAAAAGTTGATAGATTCCATAATAAATTTGGATTTTCTCGTTCTCCAGAAAGATGATTTATCCAAGCTTTATCTATTTCATCAAAATTAAAGTGAGACTGAAGGTTATTTTTCCCATACTCAATATTCGCTTCCACATGATCTCGTAACTCATTTCTAAGATAGTTTCCTAAAGGAATATCAAAGCCTTTTTTTGGCCTGTCTATTAAATGTTTTGGTATTAAATCATGAACAATGTCTTTTAAAATAAATTTTCCTGAGCCTTCTCTTAGTAAAAAATTCTGAGGGATTGAAACAGCAAACTCAGCCAGTTTATGATTAAGCAATGGAATTCTTGTCTCTAAACTTACAGACATTCCCGCCATATCAACTTTTGTTAAAATATCACCCGGTAAATAATCTAATGCATCAGAAATCATCGATTTTCTAAAATAACTATTATTTGAATTCCATAATGTATTATCAAGTGATATAGGAAAATCATCAAAAAGAAAATTATTTTCAAACAAAGACAACTTATTAAAAAGATCTTGATCAGATTCAAAGTCAAATATGTTGTTAAGTTTCAGAAATTTTTGATCGAAATTATTAACAGAGTTTTTCAATAAGAGTTCAACAAGTGGTTTAGTTACATTTAAAAAATTACTTTTTTTAATGCTTTTACGAAAACTTTTTGGAAGAAGGCCAATCGAACGTTTTAGTCTTTCTCCTAAAAAGTATTTTCCATAACCGCCAAATATTTCATCCCCACCATCGCCGCTTAAAGAAACGGTGACTTTAGATTTTGTTAATCTTGAGAGTAATACAGTGGGAATTTGAGAGGAATCAGCAAATGGCTCAGAATAAATATCTGGCAATGATGAAATTGTATCAAGCAAGTCTTTTTTAGAGACATATAGCTCTTCATGCTCTGTTCCCAAATGAGTTGAGATTTCTTTAGCATGCTCTGCTTCATTAAATTGAGAATCATTAAAACCTATTGAGAAAGTTTTAATTTTCTTCATTGAGTTCTTTTGCATAAAACCTACTACACAAGATGAATCATATCCTCCAGACAAAAAAGCTCCCAATGGAACATCAGAAATCATTGTGCTTTTAATTTTCGATTCAAGGATATTGCTAAGCTTATTTTTTGTCTCAATATAGCTATTTGAAGAAATAGATTCTTTGGAGTGATTGATTCCTTCAAGTGATAATTTTTTGTAATCCCAATAATTTTTTTCTTTTGAGGTATAAGGCAAAAAATTTAAATCAAATTCAACATATGAGCCTGGTTTAACTTTATAAATCTCATTAAATATAGAGGAGTGATTTGGGACATAAGATTTTTTTAAAAAAAAATTAACGTTATCAAAATTTATTGTCAAATTATCTCTTAGAAGTGAAGACAGTGGACTAAGCTCAGAACTAAAGTAAATTGAATGTTTGTCTTGATACCAAAAAATAGGTTTTTCTCCAAAACGATCTCTTGCCAGGATAATCTTTTTATCTTTTCTATCATATACACAAAATGCAAACATACCCTCAATATGAAATAAGGCGTCTTCGATACCTAGAAAATCAATTAAATTTACAAGAACCTCTGTATCGCTATTTGTTTTAAAGCTGACATTGTATTTATCAATTAATAATTTACACAACTCTTTAAAGTTATATATTTCACCATTAAAAACAATTACATATCTTTCAGTAAACGAAACCATGGGTTGGTTTGCTGAATTTGAAAGATCTAATATGGATAAACGAGTGTGACCTAAGCCAACTCCTGATTCAAAAAAAGTATCTTGCGAATCCGGGCCTCGATGTTGAATCAAGCGGTTCATTAATCTAATTTTTTGAAGATTATCTTCTTGAGTTAGATCTTTACTTATTATTCCGTTTATGCCGCACATTACTATGAAATGTTAAGGATATACATTTACTTTATTAACTCTCTATATTTTTCAGATATTTTTTCAATTGAAAATCTTTTAAATGTGTCGGCGATAATATCACTTTTATTGAATTTATTATAATTCTCCTTCATAAATTGAATCTTATTTGCAAGATGTTCATAATCGAGATTGTTAAAAAAAATACCATTAAAATCTTCTATTACAACTTCCCTATTTGCACTAGGACAATCTGACACAATAACTGGCATTCCATAACTTAAAGCTTCAATTAATGAATTAGAAAAACCCTCAAAACGTGAGGGCAATATATATGCATGACATTTGGAATAAAAAAAGTTCGGTTCAATATGTCCATGAAGGGTTACAAGAGAATTTAGCTTATATTTTTGAAGTTGTTTTTTAAAATTATTAAAATTTTTTCCACCTCCACATATGTGAAAATGGATTTCATTTTTAATTTTCTCATCTAATAAGAGCAAGCTTGATAAAAAAATGTCATATCCTTTTTGTTTTTTGAAAGTTCCAACAAGCAGGAAATGGATATTTTTATCCTCAAAATTATGATTTTGAGGATTAACAATAATAGGATCTGAAATTCCATTATGAATAACTAAAAACTTTTCGCTATTTTTGAATCCAAAAAAATTTATGAAATCATCCATCATGACTTGAGATTGAAAAATAAATTTTGAACATTTGCGAATTGCAATTAAATAAAAAAATTTATGAATGAGATATTTAAAAGAATTTGATTTAATTTCCAGGCTAATAGTGTTTCCCAAACGCATAATTAAGTTTGAAGATGGGAAAAAAATTTTAAAAATTAAGCCTAACTTATTTGAATTTACAGTTGTAAGAATATTCAAAAAATCAGTTTTATGCTTAATAGAATAAAGTTTGAAAAAATTATTCAGCATGCCTCTGCCCTCTTCAATAAAAAGAATTTTCTCTTCTACTTTTATTTGTTCATGGAGCCTTCTAAAAAAATTTTGAGCACCCTCAAATTTTTTATTGGGTATTATAAATACGCAAATACTATTTTTTTTAGCTTGATTCATTGAGTATAAAAAATAACACTAAAAATTTTATAAAAGATGGATGCATATAATTAACTTAAAATTATTTATTTACTTTCTTTGGATTGATAAGTGAGTTTAACTCATTTGATTTTTCCGATGCCTCGGAAAAGTTTTCAAAACTTTCTACTTCTCCTTCTTTAAAAATAAGAATTTGATCAAGCTGCTTTAAAATATCAATGTCATGAGTGATTAAAACAATAATTTTTTCATTCTTTAGGTTTTGAAGGTTTTGAATTAAATGAATCTTGTTTGTATTATCCAATGAGCTAGTTGGCTCATCAAGGATAATAAGCTCTGGAGTTATTCTTGCAAAAGCCCTTGCTAGGCCGATCCGTTGAATTTGTCCAGCACTAAGATTGTTAAATTTTGGAATTTTTGAAAGGTCCTCATCTAGATTGAGGAAGTCTATATTTGCAATCTCTTTTAAGAAATCAATTTTATGTATATCTTTTGAAGCAAAAAAAATATTATTCTCTAGGCTATCATCAATTAACTTTGTTTGAGTTGGAGCATATGAAACCTTGTCTAACCACGCCCTATTTTCATATATTTTTACTTTTTTATTATTGACTTCGATAATGCCTTTTTGATGTTCATGAAGACCCATCAAAATATCACAAAAAGTAGATTTACCTGAGCCAGACTTACCAGTTATTCCAATAATCTTATTAGTTTCTAACAGAACTGTGGCATTGTTTATAGCTAATTTGTTTGAATTCGTATACTTAAAACTTATATTTTTAAGCAAAATGCTCCTAATTGGATCTTGAAAAAAAACTTTTTCATCAGTGGGTAAATCGATGCTGGAAGAAAGATTTTTTATAATATTTTCCAGTGAATAAATATTGCCTCTTATCTGGGAGGATGAATAATATATTCCTTGTAATGCAGGCAATAATTTAAAAGCACTAAATAGAAAGACACTTAACTTTGGAAATGATTCAGAAAAGTTTGCTCCTGAAATTGAGCTATAGAATATTAAAACCGTAATTCCAAGAAGAATAAATGACTCAACAAAATACCTTGGAAGAAGTGCAACATTTAAATTATGTTTATAAGAATTTCCCCAAACAGTGCTTGATTTATCAAACCCTTTTGTAAAATATGATTCATTTCCCCAAATTTTTATTTGCTTAAGAAGCTCAAATACATCATTTAAAAAGCTTAACCTGTTCTCATGAGCCTGAGTTAGCAGCTCACTATTTTTATATAGTCTAGATCTAAATGATATGTATATAAGAATATAAATAAATGATAATAATAAAAAAAATGCTGACGTTAACAAAATATCTACATACAAGAGACCACAAATAATAAAAAAAACAAGCATTGAATTTTTATTCATCATCATCATAGGAACAAAAATATTCTGCGTTATTCTTGATGATTCTTGATAAATTTCGTTAACCATCCTTGTAGACGATGTGCTTATTAAAAAAGACCACTTTTGAAATAGATAATGGTCGAGAAGCTTATTTCCGAGGCTTACTCCGCAATCTGTGGATATTCTTGACAAAAGTATTACTGAGAAGATTGATGAAAAAGCTCCGAGAAGTATAAAACTAAAGGTGGCTACAAAAAAGAAAATAAAAAAACTTTCAAAGTTATTAAATTTAAAAAATTGATATAGAAAATTAATTTGTTCATTTTCAATAGATGCACTGCCTGAACTAGCAAGAAAAATTAATGGTCCAAGCATTAAGATTCCAGTTAACTCAAAAATGCTCGAAATAAAAAAAACTATCTGACTTTTCAGTAATGTAAGATTTAGATCGGATTTAGAGTTAAAAAATATGCTGAGGTTTTTAAAAAGTAAAATCACAAAGAAATCCTTTTGTTATCAAAAGTATTTTTAACAATTTTCACAGGTTTGTTTTGCATGAGGCCTAAATCTGTACTTTATAATATTCAACATACCAGTCTAAAAAATTTTTTACCCCCTCTTGCACTGATACCGAAGGATTGTACGAAAATTCATTTCTTAATTTATACGTATTAGAAAATGTAAAGGGTACATCGCCTGCTTGCAATGGAAGAAACTCTTTTTTAATTTCTTTATTGAAGTATTGCTCAATGCAGCCTACAAAATCCATCAGCTCAATCTTCTCCCCTCGACCAATATTAAGAACTCTCCAATCTGCAATACTTTCAGATGGGGTTAACTCAGACCTTTTATCTTTGTTTACAAATGGTTTATTAATTACTGAGAGAATTCCATTAATAATATCAGAGATGTAAGTAAAGTCTCGGGCATGATTACCAAAGTTGTTGATACTAATTTTTTTATTTTCAACCAATGCCTTGGTAAATTTAAATAATGCCATATCTGGTCTTCCCCATGGGCCATAAACTGTAAAAAATCTGAGCCCTGTAGTTGGTATTTTGAATAAGTATGAATAAGTATGAGCCATCAGCTCATTACTCTTTTTCGTTGCAGCATAAAGGCTTATTGGATGGTCAACATTATCATTTTCACTAAATGGAAGCTTTTCATTTAATCCATAAACTGAACTTGATGAAGCATAAATTAAATGCTGAACCTCAATTTCTTTGCATAATTCTAAAACATTTAAAAATCCCCTTACATTTGAGTCTATGTAAACATGTGGATTAGAGATTGAGTATTGAACTCCTGCCTGAGCAGCAAGATTCACTACTATCTCAAATTGAGAATTTTTTAGCTTGGACACATCAAAATCGTTTGAAATATCTATTTCATTAAAACTAAAATTTGGATTCTTTTGAAGCAAAATCAGCCTGTCTTTTTTTAAGTTAATGTCATAATAATCATTAAGATTATCTATACCGCAAACTTTATGGCCTAATTCCAACAATGCTTTGGATAAGTGAAACCCTATAAATCCTGCAGCGCCTGTAATGAGAATATTATTCATAAAGATAATGATTCTATAGAATTGCCTAGAGCTGATTTTACGTCAAAGAAGACTGAATCCCTTTTTTGAAGTCCGATAAAAAACTCTGGTCCCAGCTTGATAAGAGATTTGTGTGGTGAAATAAGAAAGATTAAATCGTATTTTCCTGTAGGTAATTGTTTAAGCAATTTTGTTCGTTTATTTAAAAAGGGTTTTAATTGATGAGAATCAACTAAAGGATCAAATGCATCAACTTTTTTTAGCTGCCCACTCAAGATATCAATCACATCAAAAGATTTAGAGTTTCTTATATCTGGACAATTTTCTTTAAAAGTTAAGCCCATTACTAATGCAGTTGCATTTTTAGGATTAATCTTTTTTCTTCTCAGCAGAGAGATAGATTCTTTTACAACATATTTAGGCATAAATTCATTTGTTTGCCTACCAGATAAAATCATCTTTGGATGAAATCCCATTGCACTGGCTTTATAAGTTAAATAATAAGGATCCACTCCAATACAATGACCACCTACCAAGCCAGGCCTAAAGTCATGAAAATTCCATTTTGTTTTGGCAGCATTTAATACTTCATTGGTATCTATTTTCAAAAGATTAAAAATTTGAGATAACTCATTTATTAAAGCAATGTTTATATCTCGCTGAGTGTTCTCAATGACTTTTGCTGCTTCAGCAACCTTTATCGATGATGCTTTATACGTACCTGCTTTAATAATTTTTGAATATATATGGTTTACTTTATTAAGTGATTTTTTATTGCATCCACTTACAATTTTGACTATTGATGAAAGATTATGTTTTTTATCGCCTGGGTTGATTCTTTCAGGACTATACCCAACCAAAAAGTCTTCCTTATATGTAAGTTTTGAGTACTGTTCTAATAGTGGAACACAATATTCCTCGGTTAAGCCAGGATAGACTGTTGATTCAAAAACAACTAGGTCGTCTTTACACAACAAAGGTCCAATTAATTTACAAGCTTTATTAAGTGGCATCAGATTAGGAGATTTATTTCTTTTGATAGGCGTTGGAACAGTTACAACATAAACATTGCAGTCAGCTATATCTTTTGCTTTAAAGGTAAATTTTTTGTAGATTTTTAATAAGCTTTTTTTTGAGACTTCATTAGTCTGATCAATTCCGCTCTGCAGGGATCTTATTCTTGCCTCAGAAATATCGAAGCCTGTTGTATCGAAACTCTTGGAAAATTCACTCATTAAAGGCAATCCAACATAACCGAGTCCAACTACTGCAATTTTTATTTCTTTACTTTGAACATTCATGATAAGGAAGTCTTATAAAGTTTAATTATATCAGTTTGTGAATAAAAATTACTCTCACTAAAAAGCAATTTACTATTGATGCGGCCATTTAAATTTAGCTTCTAGCAGGGAAAATCAGAGCTTTTCAAGGAGATGCATTTTTTGAGAGCCATAATTAGTATGGCTTATTTTAGTCTCCATGCCACAGGTCAAGTTTAACTCCTTAGACAGAGATTGAGCATATTCTGCACCATATTTCAATTCATCTACATTAGCCGCTTTCATGTAAGAGGAGAGTCCATCAGGAATAATAATGACAAAGGATGAGTTTTCAGAAAATCCATCAAACAATTCGAAACAAATATTTTTTGATTTGAGAAGATTGATTTGATTCAGTCCGACTTTTTTTTGAGAATTACTCATCAAATTATTTGAAAGTAAAAATTCGAGATACTTTTCAAAAAATTTATTACTTGATTCAGGTAAATTAAATTTTCTTGAATTTAAGATACGATATTTATTAGTCGAATAATTGATAAAAACTCCATTTTCATTTGAACTAAAATTTTTTTTGCTATCTCCATATCGATAATCAGCCCAAGCCACAAATAAATCTTTTGAGGCAAAAGAAAAAGGTGGATAAAAAGTATAAAAATCATAATCTCCAATATTTTTAACAAATCTTGAAAATGAAAGTTCCTCTTTCTGTGCTTTTTCCAGCATCGATATGTTATAGAAAGCCTTTAAGCCGATGCATGTAATCAGAATGGCAAGCATATACTCAAGTTTTTTACATGAGTGTTTGATCTTAAGAATCTCAGGTATAAATAGAACTCCTGCTCCAAATAGAAGCAAAAAATCTCTACTATCATAGGCATAGGAAAGATATGAATTTGAAAAAAAAGAATTCTTTAAGACAATGATTATTGAAAAGAAACAAATTAAAAAGCAAACGAAAAAATAAATGGTTCGATAATTAAGATTAAAATATCTTTTAAAAATTTTTCTTGATATATAAGTTAATAACAACAAAGAAAGCCCTAAAGTAAAAATTAAAACTGGATTTGATAAAAGTAAAAAAAGTGGTGAGATGTTGAGGCCATGGTGAGTTATTGCGAACGGTATAAAAGGTACTATTGGCCAAGCAAAAAAGGTAAATGAAGAAATAAACAACACTACAATTGATGCCATATGCATCAATTTATTAGTATTAAAATTTAAAATTTTAGAGCTGGATAAAAATAAACTTAAAAAATATGGAAGGATTAAAATTATTGCTGTGTATTTTAAAGAAACTGCAAATCCTAAGAAAAATCCATAGGATAATAGTATTCCAAGATTAAAGTTATTAAGTTTACTTCCTAATGCAATAATTAATACTGAAAGGCCAAATAAAATACTATTTGGTGAAACAATATCAATTAACACGAACCCAGCTGGAAATATAAATAGCATTACTAGTATCAAAAAAGTTGCCTGGAGCTCTTGTCTAAGAATTAACCTGGAGCCAATATATATAAAAAGAAAATTTAAAAATAATAGTATTGATCGAGAAATTTGAATAATTTCTTCAACATTGTAGCTCTGTGATATTAGATTTAAAGCATACCCAGTAAGATAACTTATGGGGATTCCTGGATGCAAAAAATCCATTGGATGGCCATTACTCCGAAAACTTAAGATGTTTGCAAAGTAATCTGGCTCTGAATCATACGCAGCTGTTCCAGAGAAATCGCCTATCAAAAAATAAGGAGCTGGAAATAAAAAAACTATAAAATAAATACAAAAAAGTGAGCATATTAAAAAAAAGGTTAGTTCGGTAATTTGTGAAATTTTATAATCTGACACTATTGAAAATATTCTTTAATTTAAACCTTTTCTGAGTTTCAAAATATATTTAAAAGTACGCTTAATCAAATTAAACCTATTTTTAATCGAGCCTCCTCCACCTTTTGCTTCACCTAATTGGCGTGGTTCGAAGAGTACGGGAAAAGAAATAATTGGGCGCCCAGAAGCTTTTGCTTGAATTAATGAAAATAAATCTAAAGAGAAATCATGAGGAGCCTCGTCTCGCAAGAAATCTTCAAAAAAAGTTCGTGAAATAATTTTAGGTTGAGCATTTATATCATTTAAATGAACCCTTAAAATTAGAAAAGTAATTAACTGCATGCCATATGTAAGCAGAGCATCTAAAATTTTTCTGCCTCTTCTCTTTCCTTTTACTAGGACGTCAGATCCTTGAGTTTTTTGACACTCTAATTTAAATAACTCAAAACCTCTTAAGACATCTAACAGGTCAGTCTGCATATCAGCATGTGTCCAGGCTAAAACGTCGTGTGAGGCTAGTTTTAATCCTTCAATAATATCAAATCCATAACCATTTCTATTTTCTTGTAATTTTAGCTTGAATATACTTTTATCTAACAGTTTAAATTCTTCAACAAGTATTTCTCTGGTTCCATCATCAGACGCGCCATCCACTATTATTACTTCAATAGCAAAAGGTAAATCTTTAGTGATATTCTTTAATTTATCTATTACAAGTGGAATATTTTCAGGCTCATTAAAACAAGGAATTACTAAGGATAGATTCAACATTACTGATTTATCCATGATTCAGCTTTTATGAAATCTTTCCAATAATTATATGATTTTTGATAATTTTCGTAATCTAAAGGAGTGCCCCAACAAATGTACTTTACATCTATAAAGTTAACTATTTTTTTATCATCTATATAATATTGAAGTGTCTTATCAACATAGTATTTACCTTCTAAAGTATCTTGATTCCAAATCATTAATTCAAGATATTTTAAAAAAACTCTAGCACTCTTAAACCAAAACATTCCAGTGGTAGCGTGATCTTTCATAGGATCATCACTTATCGTTTTTTTTAATGATATAGAATTAATTTGACTACTTTTAGAATCTAGTAATGCCCAGCTGTGAGCATTAGGATTCGATTTTATGTTCTCATCATTTGTGTGGCTTATCATTATGGCATCAGATGTACTTTTTAATTTTTCAAAATGATCAAGATCAATTTGCATTCCACTATCACACGCTCCTATGAATAAATCTTCATCTGAATCAAGGAATTCTCTAGCTAAAAAACAACCAAAAGCCTGATCCAATAAAACATGATCGTGTATAAAAATTGGGTTTTCAAACTCTTGAGAAATTAAATCCTCAGTTCCGTTCTCTTGATGAAATTTTCTATCAACACAAATAATCTTATTATCTTTGTCATACACGCCTGGAACATCTTTCATTGCACAAATTACCATTGGAAGTTCTTTCCCGCTATGTCTATCAAATGTGTTTATACATGCTTTATTAGTCTTATAACCAGCATCAGTAAACCTAGAACCTTTGCCGCCCATTGGGATTAAAATAATCATAATTTTTCAAACTCTTTTTTATTTGCTACAAAGTTAATCCAATCGATGTATGCAGAAAGATCTTCAGGTGTACCCCATTGGCAAAATTTTTCAATATTAGCTGGACACCATACTTTTAAGCCATCTTTCACTAAGTAATTAAAAGGTAAGCTCATATAGTATTCATTATTTATATGATCATTTTCATCTATCATCTGGTTTGAGTACTTAATGAGAATATCTTTATTTTTAAAAAAATAAACTCCTGGTGAATTTAGGTCTAGCATTTTATTTTTATTCCATGCAAACTTTTCTCTTATCTCTATTAGATTTTCGTTATCATCAACCTTGCAAGATGCATATAAATTATCCTCAGGAATCAAATGTGGATGAAAATTTGTATAACAAGGAACTGAGCCATCATAATTTTTTGTAACTACGTCATGCTTGAATTTTTTATAATTCCAATGCATGTAATAATCACAATAACTCACTATTATAGGACAATGGTCTTCAATCAAGTGGCAGGCTTTAAGGACGTCAATTACTGGTCCTCTTTTTTTCCAGTCTGAAATACTGAAAATTTTTGCGTTAGGAGCAATTCTCTCTAGCTCGCTTTTTATATATTCATGCTCCTCTAAATGCTTCTCTCTGCAAACGAATAAGATCTTATCTTCATCTCCTGGAAACATTTTTACCACCCATTCAATAATGGGCTTATTATGAACCTCAATAAAGGGTTTTAATTTTTTAAATCCTTGATCTACAAATCTAGAGCCATATCCTGTCATTGGTATTACGATTTTAAAATTTTCTAAGATATCCATAGATCTGGTCTTTTTGTACAAATTGCGTCAACTCTTATATTTTTTATTTGAGATCTAAATTCCTCTATTTGTATTAATTCATGATTCTGTAACTCGGGTGAAACAAGACAAAGTTTAAAATTAGCACTTTTAATTTTGGAATAAATTTTTGAAGTAACTGGAAAAATATTAAAACAATCAACCCATATCCATTCAGCTCTTCCTTGGAATGATAAAGCATACTCTATAGGCTCGAATTCAGAGAATCTTACAGCCAGATTTTCTGGACCAAAACCTTCGATTGATCCTTTAGAAGCTTCAAGAGAATACTTAACCATATATGGCATAGAAATATCTAAAAAAAACCAATTTGTTATCTTAAAATTTTGCATTGTATCAATACACATTTGCTCGATGCCTTCAGTTTTTATATTTAAAATAATCGGGCCGTCATTTTTCCAATGTTGAAGCAGCGTCTTTAATTCTATAGGTTTATGAAGATGATGATTAAATGGATCATGATGTAAAACTAATTTATTTTTATGATATCTAACATCTACCTCTATACCGTTTTTACAATTTACTTTCTTAAGGTCATCAAGCGTATTTACTCTATGTTGAATAAATATCATTTTGATATAAGTCCTTGTCTGTACTTTTCACTTTCCATATTTAGTAATTTTATAGCTTCTGATTCATCTAAAAATAATGGAGTTAGACCTGACTCATTAATGCCTTCAAGAATATAGTTATATGAACATAAAATTTCTTGAGCGCTTGATGAAAGTAAAATTTCTTCACCCGCCATTGTGTAAACAGCTTGATCTGGAAATATAACTTCATTTTTATTTTTATTGGGTGAATATTTGTAATTCGAATCAAATTTAAAAGAAGTTAAATTAAATTTTTTAATTATTAAGTTTGAAATTTCATGATGAATTTTAAATGCTTGATCCAATTTATCTGCCCAAACAATTAAGCCATGATTTTGTAAAAAAATTACGCCTGATTTATCTATCGGAGATTCAACTTTATCTAGAATCTCAATCATTAAATCTAAACCAGGAGTTGCGTAATTAACCCAAAAATAATCTGGAAAAAGATCTTTAATAATTGATTCTCCCTCTTTTGCACAGGTCAGAATATTAACAAAAACTGAGTGAGTATGTATTACATATTTTCCAAGAATTGAATGAAATCCTGTTTCGATAGACGGACGTAAATAATTTTTATCAGCAAAACTATTTATCTTTTGAGTAAAGTTATTTTCAGCTTTCGATAAATTTAATATAAATTCGTTAAGTTTCTTAAAATCAACGAAAGTATATCCGTAAAATTGTGACATTTCCTTCAAGCATGTACCTGAGGATTTTATTGCCATTTTACCATTTGATAATTTTACAGATGTATTACCTCCTCCGCCTTGAACATATGCAACCTCTTTTCCAATTTTTCTTGATAATGCGACTAAACCCTCCAACTCATTATTCTTTACCATTCTCAGCCTCCTGAAAAATGTAATAAGTTATGAGGAGAGTGAGAGCTCCAAATGCATTTTCTAACCAGTAGGGATAATCTATACCTAAATCCCTTAAACCTGGTATGAAAATATTAGAAATATCTTTAAGATCATCCGAGGATATTTCGCCAGATAGGGAAATCTTTTGTTGATCGCCTTCAAGATACTCTTGAATAACACTTAAATTTTCTTTAGGTTCAAAAGCTTCGATAAGATTTTCTAGGTAGACTGAATTTGGCATAAAAATGTCATATTTTATCTCTACCTTTTCAATTATGCTGCCAATCTCTTTGATAGGATTTTTTGGTCTTGGTTTTATTAAAATGTCCGCATATTTTGCTTGAGACTCAATGTAAATCTTAGAGTCCTCTGCCCTGTCAGCAACATTTTTTAAAATTGTTTCTTTAGAGTACCCCCTATTATTTTTATCTCTAATGATTTTCCAGTGAAGAGATAAATCATCATGGGGCTCAATAAAAATCTTTAAATCATATAATTGCCTTTGCCTACTCAAATAAAAAGGATGCAAGCCCTCAAAAATAGTCAAGTTTTGTGGATTGAAAAATCGAGCATCTTTAAAAGTTCCATCACTGTGATCATAAGTTTTTCTTAAGATTTTTTTTCCTTGTTTTAAATCATTTAACATTCCTATTTCTTGGTGTAATTGGTTTGCCTTAGGATCAAGGTGAGTATACTCAGACCATTTTTGATGGCCTCTTTGCCATCTATGCATATCATCGCCTCTGATAACTAAAGTATTATTTTGTGTAAACACATCTAACAGAGAATTAGATAATGTTGTTTTGCCAACTCCAGAGTCTCCACCAATTCCAAGCAAAAATGGCTTAGAGGTTATTTTATGCTTACTATAACTATCGATACCTTTTTGATATATAAGAGCACAATTTACAGCTAATGTAACTTGTAAAAAAGTAAAAGTGAGTCCCTGAAAAAACCTTGGATTTAAATCATTAATATCTAGAATTTGATAAAGATTTTGGGAATTAATATTCAAGCTTAAAACCGACCAATAATCTGAGGACGGAATTAATCCAAAATATAAAAGATAACCTATTTGAAGAAGAATCAAGAAAATATATGACCCGTCATCAGATTTAGAATAAAAGTATGTTAAGAATGGTATTAACCAAAAGTACCAGCCTTGCATTGGTGAGACAAATAGAAGAATAATTCCAAAGGCAAAACCTAAGAACATTAAGAAAATGTCTCTATTAAAGTTACTAATCAGCAAGCCTCTTACAAGCAAGATTAGAATGCAAGCTGGAATAAAGTAAAAATAAGATTTATCTATAATGAAAGCTAACTCAAATATTTTGACTTGCTCATCGTTAAAAAATACCATTTCTTGGAATGAAGGATCAAAGATAAAAAATATATTTATCAAAAAAAATACAGCTGAGGATATTAATGGAAAGGTAAATGCAAATACATTTTTCTCCTCCTTAGAAATTAAATATAAAACAATGAATGGTAGAGATAGTATTATCATCGTTTTAGAGGACAAAGCTAAGCCAAATACAGCAGCAGAAAATAAAATTTTTCTTTTAAAAAGGAGATCTAAGCATAAAAAAAGAAGAAAAATTGGAATTACGTCAAGCTGACCATGAACATAAGTTATATAAATCAAAACAGGTGATAACCAATAGAGGAGCATTAGCTTTATCATGTTTTGTTTGCCTAACCATGAACGCAGAATTATTAAAATCCCAATATCTGAAGCGAGCAATGGAATGCGAAAAATAAAAAAACTTATTTGGGGAGGTAAGCTATCAAGGTTAACAAAAAATTCAACAATGAAAACAGGCAATGAAATGATATATAGCATAAGTGCAGGATAAGGAAATGAGTCCGTTGATCCATTCACTAAAGATGCAGAATAAGGATTTTTTAGATTTGTGACAAAATAATCGACAAATGGAATGAAAAGATTTGTTAAAAAATAAGATGCAAAAACACTGCCTAAAACAATCTTAAATATTAAACCAGAAAAAAATATTTGCTTTTCATTCATGATAAAGTTTTTCATTTTTTAAAGACTAGAAATTTTATCCCCAAAAAATTTGATATTGTCGTATAACAAATAACAATAATATTAGCTATTTCTATAAATATAGAGAATTTTACCACCAAGACATTGAGAAGAGCTAAACCAGTAGACAAAGAAAAGATATAAATAAAAAAGTATTGAAGTTTTATAAGACTAGAATCTTTTTCAAGCTCAAATGTCCATGATCTATTTAGATAGTAGCCTAACAAGAGTCCTAAAATGTATCCAAAACATGACGCTACTATAAAATTTATAGAAATACCCCAATAAAAGATTAAAAAAGTTGCGTAATTTACAAAAGTACTCGCTAATCCAACAACCAAAAATCTTGAAAACTGTGTTTTAATCATCCAAAGTTATGTGAAAAGCTTGCATGCCCATTTTTTGGGCTCCAATGATATCTTTTTCGTAATTGTCACCAATCATAATAGTATGTCTTGCGAGACAATTAATCTTAGTTAAGGCTTTGCTAAATATGTCTGGATGTGGCTTTTCAACTCCTACTTCTTCGGAAGTCACAAGAGTCATATTTCTATATCCCATCCGGTCTAATTTTCTTATTTGATACATAGTCTGCATATCACTTACAGCACAAATTTTGATAGATTTTGAATGGCATATTGAAATAAATTCAAAAACATCATTATCTTTTTTAATATTATCTATTAGCACTTTCCAATAAAAATCTTCAAAATCCATTGCATTTTTATATGCATCGATTTTGTTTGAATTTTCTAGACTTTCAAACATCATTTTGAATGCTAATAATCTTGATCTGCAAGACCCGTTCATCTTGAGTTGATTGGTAACTTCTGTTCTAGCACTTCTGTACAAGCTATTAAATTGTTTGAAGTTATATTTATTTGGATACAATATATCAAATTTTTTGAAGCAACTTTTGATAGATTTTCTATGAGATGATTTATATGAATAGAGTGTGTCATCAATATCTATCAAAATTCCCTCGATGTTGTTTAGTCTTATAGATAAAAGATCTTTGGGACTTAATATTTTTTTCATTTAAGTATGGGACAAATAATTTTAATTACTAACTACTTTTGTTAAACGAGCACAATTTCCTTGACCACATTTTTTGACTACATTTATTTTGAATGAATGATTAGAAGAAAGAACGCTTAACATTTTATTCCATTTCTTAAATGAAACAGGATCATCATGTTGAGGAGTCCAAGCATCATTTGTGTCACATATTGACCAACTTTTTGCATTTTCTTTTGAAATTTTGCCATCTAAAAAAAGGTTTATTCCATAAACGCTGTTTGGAGATCTATTTACTAGATATCTAGCCAATTTCCATAATCCAGTCTTTCCTTTAAGAAAAGTTAAAAATTTAAGCTGTATGGGAAAAATAAAATTAACAAAACTCTCTACAAAATTCATTTGCTTTGAGTTATCTTTAATTATCTTAGAAAATATTGGTCTTATAAGATAAATCCAAGGATTGAAATCTTTTAGACTGTTTGAATAGATGTCAATTAATAGCTTTCCGGATTGATTAGAAACATATTTTGAAAGCGTTTCTAGACAATTTTCATTATTTCCAGTGTGTTGTATAACTCCATAACAAATGACTATATCAAATGAATCTTCTTTTAATGGCAAATTAAACAAATCGCCTCGCACACATATCAAATCTTCTGATTCAACATATTGCTTATGATTTCTAAAATTAGCATATATTGCTGACGAAAAATCTACTGCAATAACTTTTGCACCATACTTGAGAAGGATCTCAGTAAATCTTCCATTCCCAGCTCCAATTTCAAGAACAACTTTTCCGTTAAAATCATTAGGATATAACTCACTTTGATTTAGAAGCCTATCCTCAGATTCAGTGGAGCCATTATATGAATCTAATTGAAGTTTATTGAACCTATTCCACTGGAATCCGAAGTTTTCATGATAGTCATCAATATTTTCCTCAATTAGTGAAAGAACATTAGATTTTGAGTCTTCTATTTTATGTAAAAAAAGGTTTTGTAGCATATTATTCTATTAAATTTAACTTCCAACTGACTCATAAGATCTAAATCCACTAGCTATAACCTGATCCTTCTTGTAAATATTTCGTAAATCAACCATCGTTGGATTGGCCATTACATTTGATAATTTCATTAAATCTAGGTCTCTAAATTCATTCCATTCAGTAAGAATCAGGATCATGTTTGAGTTAACGGCTGATTTGTAGGGATCACCATACCATTTAACTTTTGGCAATAATGCGCTGCCCTCTTTAATACCTTGTGGGTCAGTTACTCGAATTTTTGCTCCTAGTTTTACCAACTCAGGAATAATGACCAGGGATGGCGCCTCTCTCATGTCGTCCGTATTAGGTTTAAAAGTTACACCAAGGACTGAAATAATGCTTCCATTGATATTACGGCCTAAAACATTCTTAACTTTTTCTACCATTCTTAATTTCACATGCTCATTTACTTTAATCACCGATTTAATAATATTAAGTTCTACTTGATAAGATCTTGCTGTTTCAATTAGTGCTGAAGTATCTTTGGGAAAACAAGAGCCTCCATATCCAGGTCCAGCCTGAAGAAATTTACTGCCTATCCTATCATCAAAGCCCATTCCCTTAGCTACATCTTGAATATCAGCACCAGCTCTCTCACATAATTCTGCAATTTCATTAATAAATGAAATCTTCGTTGCTAAAAATGCATTTGATGAATACTTAATAGTCTCAGCTGATTCCAATGAGGTGAAAAAAATCGGATAGTCCTTGAGAGCCAAAGGTTTATATATTTCTTGAATAACTTTTTTTGAGCTAGGATTATTGATGCCAACAATAACTCTGTCAGGTTTTTGAAAATCTTCAATTGCTGAGCCCTCTCGAAGGAATTCAGGATTTGATGCAATATCAAATATTAAATTTGGATTCTCTTTTTTTATAACACTGTGAACTCTTCTATTTGTTCCCAAAGGAACAGTAGATTTTGTAATTACTAAAGTATTATTTTCTGCAAAATTTGCAATATTTTTTGCAGCTTCCATCACATATGCTAAATCAGCCTCACCACTACCTCTTCTTTCAGGAGTATTTACAGCTATAAAAACAACAAAGGTATCTTTTAAGGCTCTCTCTAGATCGAGAGAAAAGCTAAGGCGGCCAGCCTCTATATTTTTTTTTAAAATCTTATCTAAGCCAGGTTCATATATTGGAATGATTCCATTTCTGAGTTGTTTAATTTTTTCCTTATTAATATCGACGCATATTACATCATGACCAAAATCGGCAAAACAAACACTAGATACTAATCCAACATAGCCAGCACCAATTACAACTATTTTCATATACATACTTCAAAACTTAACATCTTACTCTAATTCAATCTTTAAGACTAAGATGAAATCACAATCAGGTTTTTAGAGAGATAATCGATGTTGATTTTTTTATTTGATGAAGAGTTGATGGTATTTATTTTTAAGTTTACGTCTTTTTCATTGAAACCTGGGAAATGATCTACTGCCATCTCATAAGCTCTTTGCTTAGCTTTAAAAAATAGTTTCCTGGGAACAATTTTAATTTTATTTTTTAGATTAATTTTGTTTTCTAAAGATTTTATTTTTTTAAAATCTATATTTGAAAGTTTTTTGCTCAACAGTGAATTTTTAATCTCATTTACAATAGCTTCAATTGAGTTACTATTTTCATCAAAATTTCCAATTAATTTTTTTATATCTGAGTTTTTTGTATCTATCTCGTGAATAAAATATGGATTTTCAATAAATTTATTTACTTCCTCAAATGATTTGCATAATTTGCCGATGCCCTTGGTAATATCAACTGAGTATTTAGAATCAAACGGATGGAAACTTGCAATTGGTTTATTCATAAAGTAAGCCTCTAAAGCTGTAGTGCATCCACTTTGAATAAGAAGAGAACAATTACTTATCCATTCAATTGCAGAAAAATCTTTTGTAATTTTTATATTTTTAAATTCATGAAAGACATTCTCATAAAACTCAATAGATTCCGTTGGATGAGGTCGCAAAACAAATTTTTTTGATGGATTTGCTTCCATTAAGTAGGAAATTAAATTACAAAAATATCCTATCTTTATAAGATCCTCAGATAGCAGTCCAACTAAATTATGTTTTGTCAGGTGATCACTTCCACTGGTAGCAGCTTTTTCTTGAAAAATTTTATATTCCTCTTGATGAGGAATAAAATGATTACCCCAAGCACAATTTGTATCAATAAGAATATAATTTGAATCGGTAACTCTATTAGTTTCATTAAGAAGAGCCCTTAAATCAGAGCTCTCACCCAAGTCCAACCTATATCCTCCGACAACTTTACTTTCAGCAATTGGGCTTTTGGAGTCGTAATAATCTTTTTGATAGGTGCCCCAACATAAGATCATATCGTCTTGAGAAAGCCTAGACGGATCAAGAAGTTCTTTTAGCTCATTATTCCACTGATCTTTTGAACCACCATAAATTGCACCTTCTTCATGATTCCATAAAATTGAGAACTCATTTTCTTTATACATTCTATAAATATCATTGTTTGAATTCATATTCTCTAGAAAAATATTTTTTCCCATGTAAACCCCTCCATTAAACATTGGAGCAATAGAGTTCAAAAAATTATGCTGGCCAACAAAACAAATTGTTTGTTCATCAACGATTTTTGATGCCATTATTATTTTTGCATCAAGCTCTCTAACTTCTGTTTCTACAGGCAAAAAAACTACTTTTTTCATAATTAATTTTTATTCATTCTGACTTATTAATTTTTGAATGATCAGAGATTTTTTTTCAGCATCCGCATAATCTCCAGAAAATTCGAACTCTCCTTTATTCATTACAACAACATGATCAGTATGCTTAAGCATTTCAATGTCGTGGGTAACAATGAAAATAATTTTATCTACCTTTAAATTCTGCATCTCATTTATGAAATGATTCTTATTTAAATTATCGAGAGCGCTTGTTGGCTCATCAAAAAATAAAACTGATGTATTTTTGTACAATGCTCTTGCAATTCCAAGTCTTTGAAGTTGTCCACCACTAAGATTTTTTGGAAGAATTTCAGAGGGGCCTTCAAGCTTAGTAATGTCAAAAAATTCAGAAATATTTGCTTGCTTTCCTATTTTTTTAAGTATGGAAGAATCGTCAACAGACTCTAATGAAAACCTTATGTTAGAGGCAATATCTTCACTTAAGATATTTATTTCCTGCGGTAAATATGAAATAGATCTAAACCAAGATAAATTTTCATAAATGGTTCGCTCTTTCCCATTTACTAAAATTTTTCCTCTTGAAGGTTTTAGTAGTCCCATAATAATGTCTAACAATGTAGATTTTCCTCCTCCAGAAAAGCCTGTTATTCCTATAATTGAACCAATGTTTGCTTTAAAAGAAATATTACTTAATTTAAAGGCATCTATCTCATATTCAAAATTTACATCTTTTAACTCAATAGAATCTATTTTTTTATCAACTTTTATGTCTATTTTTGATTCATATGTCTTGGTATTAAGAATACTGTAAAGATTAATAAGTGAAAATCTATTTCCTGCAATTGTTGCTCCGCCATTATATATTTGTTGTAAAGCGGGAAGTAATTTTAATGCACTGAAAATAAAGACAGAGTATGTAGGAAGTATTACTGCAAGATTTATTTCCATATTTAAATATGCAATGAGTGCTGAGAAAGATATTGCTAAAAGTATAAATGTCTCAATAAAAAATCTGGGAAGATTTGCACTGTTCATATTATTTCTCAGTGCCTTTGACCATCTAATGCTTGATCGATAAAATCCATCAAGAAAAATATTTGCATTATTCCAAATATGAATTTCTTTAATCGAGGAAAATGTCTCATCTAAGAATTTAAATCTGCCTTCATGAGCTGATGTTAATTCCTCACTATTTTTATTTAATCCTCTTTTAAGAAATAAGAAAATGAGCAAATACAGTGATGCTAAAACTAAAAAAAATAATGCGGTAAGTTGCCAATTTATAAAAAACAATAATGAGAGTATAAAAAATGTTAAATAGCTCGCTTTATTTATCAAAAGGACTGGAACTAAAATATTTTCAGTAACTCTGGATGTTTCTTGATAGATTTCATTGATTATCTTTGATTTGTTTGATTTAAGAAAAAAAAACCAATCCTTTTCAAGGTAATGACTAAAAACTCTATTTCCAAGATATACACCCCCATATGTAGCTAATTTGGTTAACAAAATAAAGGAGGAGATTGAAAAAATTCCACCAAGCAAAATAGCAAAAATTGACATTAATGCTAGATAGGTTGCAAAGTCTCTGAATGAAGTAAATTCGAAAAACTCGTAAATTAATAGTAAATAGTTATTATTTAACGAATCAGGTCCACTTGAAAGAACGTAAAACAATGGCCCAATTGAAGATATGCCCAATAATTCAAACAATGAAGAAAATAAAAATAGTATTTGCAAGCCTATAATTCCAACGCGAAGTTTTTTATCTTGAAAAAAAATTTCCAGAGGTTTTAAAACACTAAACATTAGAAAAGAACCTCATTTACATGATTTTAAACTTACAAGGTGATGAATTATAACCTAATTCCTTTCATGAAAGTTTGAAAGGATTTTTTAGGATTTGTCCCTCGTGCAATATCTTTCTTAAGTTTTACTGGAAGTGCAAAATTTGAAGAGGAATAAATATTTTTTTTATCTGAAATTAAATGTAGAACATCGGCAAGCTTATGAGATTTATACCATTCATAACCTGACTTAGAAACATCCAACCAATCAAAGAAATCTTTTATATAAACAGGTTTACTTTGATAGTAATTAATAATTTTTTTTCCCTCATTGCGATCTATTCTTTTATGTCTTATCTCTCTGTTTACATGATCAGTAATTTTTCTATATCCACATCTGAGCATCTTACTTAAATCATGAAAATTGTAATAAATCGAACTACCAGCTCTTTCATATGGATCGAAGGTACTAGTTTGCTTTTGCGAAATAAAACCAAATTTTGAGACTTTAGAGTTTTGCAATATAGGATCCCATAAAAAATAATTACTCAAATATATTCCAATCAAGCTGCCCTTCCCCAATTTAGTTAAATCTGGGTAACTATAGTAAGGATGTTCTTTTGGCACAACATGACCTCCAGAACCAAGCAAATCTTTTAATGTGAATCCAAGCAAATCATGCTCTATTCTTGACCATGATGTGATTTGAACTTCATCTATATGTGAAAATTTTCCAATTTGTTCTATTGACTGATTTTGACCAGTAATTATTAAAGGAATTTTTTTTTGTTTTGCTACATGAATAGGGAAGCTTGTCTTCAATGCAAAACTAGGCCACAAAGCATGATTATATTTTCTCATTGAGGTTCTTACTAATTCTTTATATGTAGAGATTTCTGGATTGAATTGATACGAATCTAGGTCAAAGTGTGTAATTAAGTTATGAGCATTGTGCCAGCCAATATCATTCATAAAATAATCATTTACAGAAACCATCAATGGTTTAAGCCCCAACTCAAGAACGATATTTACTACATGATAGTCCTCTGCATCACCTGAATATGGAATTACACAGTCATAAGTAGATTTATTAGATTTAATGATTTTTTGAATTTTTTCAGATAGCAGATCTCTTCTTTCTCCCCAATCTAAATTGTATTTTTCTTCATGAGTAAAACATCCAGAGCAAATATTATTTTTAAATGAAATTCCTAATGGATGTTTATGAGAATAAAGACAATTTTTGCAAACAATCATATTTCTCTCTTTAGATAATTTTCACAATGAAGAACACGATTATCAATTATGCATGCACCGATTCCCAGTTTTTTTGCTTTTTGTATTACTTCTGGACCAATTCCACCGCTAATAATTAATCGATCATTTGAAAATGCTAATCTATCTAATATTTTAAAATTGAAACAATTATTAGTCCCTTCATTTTCAACATCAATAATCATTAATTCATCCGCACAGTCATCAATTAAATTAATAGTATTAGATTTAAGTAACTCAAAATTATTTGTACTTCCATGAAATACAAATAAATCGTTATTTTCATATTTTAATGGAAGAGTAGCTACCAAAGCCTGTTTTCCGTATGAATTTAAAATACTATTTATCACACTCATATTTTTGTTTATGAATGCATCAGAAAGATGCAGTCTTTCAATTGGAGAGCCTTTTAAAAGCTTGATATTCTCTTTTGACCTTATTCCACCACCAAAACTTATTGGAGAGCTAGAAAATGAAGATTTAATTTTGATGAGATCTTCAACAAAAGATTGCTTAGAATCATTGTCTCTTACTGGCCTGGTAATACAAATTTCATCTATATTGTATTTATCTAGAAAAGATAAAACGTTAGAAATAGCGCCTAAGGGTCGAAAAAGTTTCCATTGATATGATTGATAACAATATCCATTTCTTAAAATAATTGAGGATCCTATTCTCATAAAATAAACTCAAAAAACTGCTTACCAAGTAATTGACTTTTTTCAGGATGAAATTGAATACCTAAAATATTGTTATAAACAACGACTGAGGCAAAACTATCAATACCTGGAATCTGAAGTGAATTTTTTTGACAAACATTAGCCCCATAAATGTGATTATAAAAAACTCTGCCTTTAAGTGTTTTTTTGCGACTCCTTGAATAAAAAGGTTTATAACCGTTTGATAGAAGAAATTCTTTTTGAATAGAAAAAGGTAACCAGCCAGTATTAGATTTTTGTGATTCTTTAAAAAGAATTTTAGTCTGTATATTTCCATTTAATAAATTTATACAGTTCATTCCTCCACTTTCTTCGCTAAATGCAGTTAAAGCATGCAATCCAAGGCAAATACCAATTATATTGTTTCCTTGCTTAGAATATTTCTGTATATTTTTTGCCCAATTATATTTTTTTAAATTTTCAGTAAAAATGCCTATTGATCCAACCCCAGGAACTATTAATACACCAGGCTTTAATTCTGATGGCCGCTTAACAAAGGTATATGGATATTCAAGTAATTCAAGAGTATTGCCGATGGAAGCAGCATTTCCATATTCTAAATCTAGAACATTAATCATAGAAATTAACTCCTACTTTAAATTTAGGAACAGGTCTTTTATTGGTCTTTCTAAATATTGATTCATTGACCCAATAATTTGTATATTTCCAAAATTCAGATTCTGCAATATTAATATAATTACAATAACTTTTAATAATTGAGTCATCACAAACTCCATCATATTTCTCTACGATGCCAATTGCATCTTGTCTTGAAATTTCTTTATTCCTTATAGCCTCATTAACCAAATCTGTTGCTCTACCAAAACCGTATTTAAAATATTTAATCATCATATTGATGTTTGTAAACTCCTCGTCAATCATAGATGCATTTGAAATATCTCCTGTAATTTTCTCTTCATTTGGTCTAAGGGTTAAGCCATGTAAAGATGCAAAAGTGGAATTCATGTCATTAGACCAATCATCCCAAGCTGGTCCAAGGTAAATAATATTAATATTTCTTTTTTTAAACTCATTGACAGATGGGTATTGATAATGTTTTTTCTTATATGGAGACTGAAAAACCTCATCCATCCATTCATCGCCTCCATCAACGAGTGTATTCAGATTTCTTAAATTATTTCCATCCAAGGGATCACTACCTCCTGTCTCAGAATCTCCAACTTGCAAAGCTGGATTCTCTCCCCAAAAAATTAACTTCACATCAAAATCAATCGCTATTCTTGGTACAGAGGCAAATAAAGCCATTTCACTTGCTTTACATACATTGCCAAATTTTATAAATGATCTTTTTGAAAGATCTCGAGATGTTTGTGGAGATGGAGTATCAAAAATCACATCAAACCCTGCATTAATCAGGTTTTCAATATTATTTGCTCCTATATCACTCATTTGATAGGGAGGATATGCGCAACAAACTAATAATGGATTCATTTTTAATCTGTCTCTTACCCACAAAGCCTGTCTTGTACTATCTTTTCCACCGCTCACCCCAACAATACAATCATAATTATTGAGTTTAAGTCTTGCCCTCTTATTCAATTCTCTAATTTTTTCTTTTAATCTCGCTAAGTGAGTGCTACTACTAAAAGAAAAAATTTGAGATGAATACTCACATGCTATGCAAATATTTTTTTTATTGAAAGAGCTATTAGGTCTTAAGTTTGTTGTTAGACATGATTTGCAATATTTCATTTTATTGAAAGCTTATTTAATCAATTTTATACGTGTAATTGATCGGAGCATTGCCAAGATAATCCTAAAATTAGTCTTTAAAGCTTTATTAAAACGTGAATTGTCTTTTCTTTTTAACAACTTAAAAGGAATTTGTTTAATTTTAAAACCATTTTTTACCCCAAAGAAAACCAACTCAGTTCCAAATGAATTGTATGAATCAAAGTGTCCTAATAAATTATAGATTTTCATTTTATAAGCCTTAATGCCACACAAAGGGTCATCAATCCCAAAGAAAAATCTAGAATAATACGCAAAAATATATTCAGCAATTCTTTGCTGATAACTTCTAATTCCTATAACCATATCAACATCATCATTGATATGGCCTAAAAATCTTTGAATCAAAGAACTGTCATGCTGACCATCCGCATCCATAGTAATAGCAACTTCACAACCAAGCAAATTTGCATGAGCAAAACCACTATTTATTGCTTTATCGTATCCTAAGTTTTGATCATGAATCACTACCTCTGCTCCAGCATTTTTTGCAATTTGAGCTGAATTGTCGTCGGAACAGTCATCAATCACAATAACTCTTCCAAAAGATATCACTGATTTTACAATGCCTGCAATTGTCTTTGATTCGTTGAGTGTCGGGATAATTATTGCAACTCTAGATCTGTCCACTTAATGTATTCCCCTTCTTGAACATCATTGGTTAACTTTTTGCCTAGAATCTTATTCACTTGATATGGCGGTATACCGTCATCTGGAATAGGTCTCAAAGGAAATGTATTCTCTGCATCTAAAATAGTACCTTTCTTTAAATTTTGTTTTGCACAAATTGCTCTTCTTTGAAGGATAACAGTTTCCTTTTCGTTATCCTCAACAATTTTTACTCCTGAGCCAAGTGAGGCCTCTAACTCTCTCGTGCTTTTAACCATCTCATCCCAAGATTTAGGATTCATTGAAAATAAATGATCAGGGCCATCTCTGAAATTGTCATCGGTAAAGTGCTTCTCAATAACTCTTGCACCCAAAGCAACAGAACCTAAAACAGTGGAGTGACCAGGGGTATGATCACTTAATCCTAAAACGATTCCCGGAAACTGTTTTTGAAATGATTTTAAAACATTTAAATTAATATAATTGAAATTATCTTCACTGGCTGTGTAATTTGTATTACATTGCATTAAACAAAATTCTTGATTGTATTTTAATCCTACACTGACAGCCTCAATGACATCATTCATTGACGACGCTCCTGTCGCTAAAATGTATGGTTTATTTTTTTTTGCTATATATGAAATTATTTCATGCCAAGTAAGATCACCTGAGCCAATTTTGTAAGCACAAACATATTCTTCTACTTTGTCGACTAGCTCTAATGAATATGGGCTTGTAAAAAAATCAATTCCAGCATCGTCTGCTGCCTCTTTAAGTTTCTGAGTCCACTCAAATGGAACAGATGCGTCTTTATATACTTCAAAAACAGATTTTTTCCACTTTGATTGATGAGACTTCTGAGATCCAAGACTCTTAAAACCATAATCACTTACTATAGTTTCAGCTTGAAAATGTTGGAATTTTGCCGCATCAGCACCTTTTTCAGCGCACTGATATATTAAATCAATTGCTCTACTAAGCTCTCCATCATGACTGGCTGCAATATCCGCAATAAAATATGTTGGAAAATCAATACCAATTTTTTTTCCATTTATTTCTATAATTTTATTTGTTTTTTTCATAATAATCCTCTTTAACAGATTCTATTTCTCTTAAAAGTGTTGGTAATTTAAGATTAAAAGTTTTTTCGAAATTAGTCGAATCCATTCTCATATCAAATGGCCTTGATATTTTTGTGTATTGATCCAAATCGGTTGAGTTAAGCCTGGTCATAAATGAACAATCTAGGCCCAATTTTTCAATAAATAGAAAGGAAAAATCAGCTTTACTCATTCCATCTCTTGAGCCAAGGTTCATAATGCCGATTGGACCATGCTCAATTATTAGACTGATATATTTTGATAATGATTTCATTGACAATGGAGAAAACTTTACGTCATCAAAGACATTTATTTTTGTTTTATTTCGTCCTGACTCATACAACCAGTCAGTAAAACTTTTTCTTCCCTCACATAGACTTAATCCGAAAAAATTAGTTCTAATTACGGAGACATTCATTGGAATTGACATCGCAGCTAGTTCCCCAGCATACTTTGAGAAAGCGTAATAGTTTTTTATTGCAACTTCATTTTCGTGGCTGTTATTAGATGAATCATATATGTGGTCAGTGGAGATATGAATTAAATGGCATGTGCTACTTTTGAGCATTAAATATAATTTAATATTTTCGATAATTTTGACATTGGAAACATATGCCAGATTAGGATTCTTTTCGCACAAATTTACATCGGTCATGCCTGCTAGATTGATTATAATGTCAGGCTTGACTTCGGATAACATTTCAAGCGTATCTTTTGCAATAGTTAGATCTACTGAAAATTTTGAATCTGATTTGCGAGAATGACATAGGACTTGAGTATTATTATTTTTAAAATAATTTCTTAGAGAAGAACCCAGTAAGCCTGAAGAACCTAGTATAAGAATTTTTTTATTCATGTTGATTAAGAGTCTTAAAAGTTATCTCTGCTCTTTTCCAATCATCCGGACAATCAATGTCAACCACTCTCCAATTTGGTATAGGAATTCCAAATGCATTAGAGTGCATTTGGTCTACCTTAAGCCATGTATCTTTAGAGCCCCAGTAAAATTGGCCTGCATCATGGAAATATAATGAACAATCTTGAGTTCTTCGTTTTTCATTATTTGCTTCAATCATCTTAATTTTTTTATCCTCAGATATTTCTATAGCCCTACTAATTGGATGAGAATACTCAGTTATGGGATATGAGTAAAAATCTTTTTTTTGTTTAATAATGTTTAAACCTTCGTACAGATCTTGAATACGAATAAATGGCGAACATGGATAGATGCAACATGCAAAATCAAATTGAAAGTTTGACTGATCTAAAAAATTTACAGCGTGTGAGATAACATCATGTGTAGTCGAAAAATCGTCAGAAATAGAAGCTGGTCTGATAAAAGGAACTTCAGCACCATTATTTTTTGCAATCTCTATAATTTCATCATCATCACTGGAAACTATAACTTCTTTAAATAAGCCAGATTGCCTAGCTATATTTATTGACCAAGATATCATGGGCTTGCCACAAAATTCCTTGATATTCTTTCTAGGAATTCTCTTGCTTCCTCCTCTAGCAGGAATAATAGCTACATTACTCACAGATCAATCCATTATTAAGGAAATGTATCTTTGCACATAAATTATTCAATCGATTATATATTTCCTAATTTATGTTTATTTAATTCAATCCATTCGGTCATTTCTTCTTCTCCAACCCATTCTGTATTTGTTTCACTAGAATATACAAAATTTTCATCGACTTTTTTGCCGTCTTGTATTCTATTAACATCTGAACCCCAATCATTAATTACAGGCAAAATCTTAAAATGATCATTATATTCATAGGTAGATAGCGCATCTTCCATGCTTATCATTTGCTCATGGAGTTTTTCGCCTGGTCTTATGCCAATAATTTCATGAGATGCATCAGGAGCAATTATTTTGGCTAGGTCAGTGATTTTAATTGAAGGAATTTTCTTTACATAAATTTCTCCTCCACACATATCCTCAAAGGCTTTCCAGACTAACTCGACTCCATCCTCAAGGGAAATCATAAATCTTGTCATTCGGGGATCTGTAATAGGTAATGTCTTAGAATCTTTTTGATGATAAAAAAATGGAATAACTGAACCTCTTGAGCCCATGACATTTCCATATCTGACAACAGAGAATTTAGACGAGTGTTCTCCAGAGTAAGCATTACCAGCAACAAACATTTTATCAGAAGCCAACTTAGATGCTCCATATAAATTAATTGGGCTACTAGCCTTATCTGTTGATAGAGCAACCACATCCTTTACGCCTTTATCAATTGCAGCATCAATAATATTCATAGCTCCTATAACATTTGTTTTAATGCATTCAAAAGGATTGTATTCTGCAGTAGGCACAATTTTTGTTGCAGCAGCATGAACAATATAATCAACTCCATCAAGGGCTCTATATAGCCTATCCTTATCTCTTACATCACCAATAAAAAAACGTACCCTAGTATCATCTTTAAATTTCTGGGCCATATTCCATTGCTTCATCTCGTCTCTTGAAAAAATAATAATTTTTTTTGGGTTATATTTTTCAAGGGTAAGAGGCACAAATGCATTTCCAAAAGAACCTGTGCCTCCGGTAATAAGAATAGTTGAATTGGCTAATTTATTTTTCATCATTAATTATTTAATCAATTTTAAATATTGTATTATTTTATCATTAACTATGTTGTTGGAGGCTGAAGCCGGAATCGAACCGGCGTAAACGGCTTTGCAGGCCGCTGCATAACCACTCTGCCATCCAGCCTTACTTTTTAAATGTTGCCATTGTATATGAAACTCCTGTTTGAAGAGTAATTATTAATGATAAAAAGAGAAAGAAATTCGATAAAAAAATTATTAACATATTGTTCAGATATAAACCTAATAAAAAAGATAGAAGAGCTATAAATTGAATGGTAGTTTTGATTTTAGCAAGAGGAGATACTTTCGTGGCCTCAGTATTTTGATTTCTAGCATTTAAATCTCTTAGTGCACCAACCCAAAACTCTCTTGCTAAAATTAGTCCTCCTGCAAATCCAACAAAGATACTGGAGAGTTCTATACTTAATGCCAGAATTAAAAAAGCTACAAGTATTTTATCCGCAATAGGATCAAGGACGGCTCCGACAGTTGATTCAAGTTTATATTTTCTAGCTAAAAAACCATCCCAGTAATCAGATGCACTTGCTAGCATAAATAATAACAATGCCCATCCATAGAAATTCAATACAGTAATTAATATGAAAATTGCTGGAGCAGCTATGATCCTAAAATAGGTAAGTAATTGAATAAACAGATTCATAATTTATAAAATGATTTTATCTCCATAGCTAGTTTAATACTTATTCCTGAGACGTTACATAAATCATTTACTGAAGCTTTTTTAATTGACTCAATAGATTTAAAGTAATTCATTAAATTCTTTTTCTTTTTTGGTCCAAGACCTTTAATCTTATCAAGAGAAGATTTCTTTATAGATTTATTTTTTTTCTTCCTATTACTTGTGATAGCAAATCTATGAGATTCATCTCTTATCTGCTGCAGCAATATATAACCTGGACTATCTTTTGGCATTTCTATTGTTCCATTTTTAGAAAGAATTGTTTCGGTAGATCTTACCCTTTTGGAACCCTTGACTATACTCAGAATCATGGGCGACTTTTTACTAAAAGCTGAAAAAGCCCTTAAAGCTGCATCTAGCTGAAGCACTCCTCCATCAATTAAAATAATATCTGGTAATGGATTTAATTTAGCTCTATTTATCCTTCTTTCGAGAACGTGTTTAATTGATCCTGTATCATTTCCAGATAATTCTTTCGGTATGTTAAAAAGCCTATACATTTTTTTTTCGGGCCCGTGTGATGAAAACCTTACTGCAGAAGCTACAGCATTCTGACCACTATGATGACTTACATCAAAACCTTCTATTGAAAAATTTTTATTAGTTAAGCCTAGATTTGAAAATAAATCCTTAAAGGCAAATGAATATCTATCAGATTGATCGATTCGATTTTCAATAACCTGATTGGCATTTAGTTTTCCTAATTTAGCAACCTTTCTCATATTGGAGTTAAGGTATGATGAGATTGAAATTTTTTTTCCAAATTTCAGCCTAACTGCTTGCTGTATAAGCACAAGATTGCTTGGCTTGATATTTATAAAAATTTTCTTAGGCAGTGAAAAACTATTTTGATAATAAGAAAATATTAGGCTTTGAACCAAGTTGTCAACATCATGTAATTGATTTCCTTTTAAATAATGTGTTTTGGTGCCCCTGATCTTTCCGTCTCTTACAGACAATATAGAAACACCTGTTCTGTCTAACTTTGAAATACATGTAAAAAAATCAACACTTACTAAAGAACTGTTGAAAGATTGTTCTTGATGCAAAATATCCAAGCTTCTTATTCTTTTTTTAATTTCATTTGCTCTTTCAAATTCTTGCATCTCTGCAAGCTTATGCATCTGAGAGGTCATTAATGATTTTGTCTCTTTGCCTGTTGATGTAAGGTAATGTTGGGAAGTTTCAATATCTGATTGATAGTCAAACTCAGAAATTAAATCTACACATGGAGCAGAGCATCGTTGCATTTGATGCTCAATACAGGGTCGAGATCTGTTATTAAAAGTTGTATCACTGCAGTTTCTAATTTGATAAATCTTCTGCAAATCTTTGATTGTTGATTTTACAGCTTGAGCACTTATAAAAGGCCCAAAAAAATTTTTTGAAACAGCATGTTTTGATCTCTTCATGCTTATGCTTGGATATTTATGATCCATTGAAAAGTGCACATACGGGTAAGTTTTATCATCTCGTAAGAGAATATTGAAGCGAGGCAAGTTTTCTTTTATTAAGGATTGCTCTAAGAGAAGAGCCTCAGCCTCAGTAGTTGTAGAAAAAGTTTCAATTTTATCTGTAAGGAATTTGATTTGGTGAGTTTTTCTGTCCTTGAAAGAATTTCCAAAATATGAAGATACTCTTTTTTTTAAATTCTTTGCCTTACCGATATATATAATTTTATTTTTAGAAAAAAACTTATATATTCCTGGAGTATTAGGAACGTGTTTTATATCTAAGTCCATCAATCAAGAAATTTTTTTACAGCTTGTTTACCTGCATTAACTCCATATTGATCAAATGGATTTATTCCTAACATCATAGCTGTTATGAATGTTCTGTGCTCCCAAGTTGCAATCAAATATCCAAGGGATTCTTCAAATATACAGTCTTTGCCTTTATCTAATGCAACATTTTTTTTAATGAGAAATAAATTTACAGGAACATTACCATTAATTTTTTCGTTCTCAGGTAAACCATCTACACCTCCACTAAGTAAATTTGCTTGAGTTAAAGCTTTAACATACTCGAGGTCATTTTTACTATTATCTGAAGCGATTATATCTGCGCATAGTTCTTGAGTACCTTGATGAAGCAGTTGAAGATATGAATGCTCAGCAATAGGTCCATAACCTCCAAATATAACTTGTCCAGTCTTTGAAAACTCTGAAGATGTATTTGCTGGCTTTCCTAAAGATTCCATTTCTAACTGCTGCGCGTAATTTGGAAACGAACGAAGATTCCATATATATGAAAGAATTAACCTGATATGCTTGCCATTAAAGTTGTTCATCCAAATATCACTGAATGCAAGATACTTAACAAAATTAAAATATTTTTTATCAGAAAGAAGCATATAATCTGCAGCTCGACCTCCGGATGTTAATAGTCTGCCATTAGTCATCCATCTACCACCAAAAAGTGACTCGATATCTTCTAACCATATTGAATATCTGCCACCAATCTCTTTATCAAAGGTGTGAACATGAGAAATTCCATATCTTTTTGGCTCTTCTATGTTTGCAGTTAATGCTAAAAACTTTTCATTATCACCTGACCAGTTTAGAGCTGCTTTCAACATTTGAATTGTTTCAATTGTCTTAAATGATTTTGAAAATATAATAAAAAAAGTTTTTTTAGGGTTTAGATGTTCAACTTTGATTTCAAATTCGCCTAAATCGGGGCCTGTTAAAAACTCAAACTTCAATCTCTCATATCCAGGATGTTTATGATATCCATTTGGATATCTGTTGCTTTCAAACATCAACTTTGGCCCCTCGTATGAGCCGCCAATACCAATTGAAATAATATTTACCGGGATATCAGAATCTTTATCTAATTCTGATTCAATGTTGCTATAAAAATCAACGCCAAAATCAACATCACCAAAATAATAATTCTTGGCTGAACTCATAAAATCATCTGATAATCCTGACTCATCATCTAATCCACATAACTTCCTATATTCGGAGTGAAGTGCGGCTTGATCTTCTGTTTTATTTACAACTTTAGAATCCATTAGATCTTTTATTTTGGATTCCAAGCCAAGCTTGTTTGCTTTTGAATCAAATTGCGTAAATGTTTCTTCAGTGAAATCTTTTAGGTAAGATTCAAAACTTAAATACTCGTCCTCATAAACAAAATTATTAGATATTTTTTTGCTCATTGGATACTTAGATATATTTCATTAAGGGATTTGCTGATGTTTTCTGAAGATGTAATGGGTCTTCCTACGACTATGTAATCTGCTCCCAGTTCAACAGCCTCTTTAGGTGTCATAACTCTTTTTTGATCATCTTGGAGATTTTTTAATCTTATTCCAGGAGTAATTGATAATAGAGACTTCCTTTTGGAAAGAAGTTCTAATTCTTGCGGTGAGCATACAACACCATCTATGCCTCCTTCCTCAGCCAAATCAAGTAAAGAATTTACCTGCGAGCGAATATCTCTTCGAAAAATTCTTTCAGAGTCACTATCAGATAAACTAGTCAACGCAGTTACACCAAATATTTTTATGTTTGTCCCTTCAACTCCCTCAACGGCAGCACGCATCATATCAAGACCTCCTGAAGTATGAATTGTGAGCATAGAAATTGGATAGTGTTTCAATCCAAGGATTGATTCTTTTACGGTATTTGGAATGTCGTGCAGCTTAAGGTCTAAAAAGATCTTAAATCCCTTTTCAAAGGCTTTATTTATACACAAATTACCGAGAGAATTGAAGTTAACGCTTCCGATTTTAATCATGCAAAGCTCTGAATCCAGCTGGTCAATAATATTTAGTGCTTGTTCTTGATTGCTTGAATCAATTGCTACAATAATTTTTGGATCAGTCATGAGCATGCAGGAGCTTCTTCGATGCTTTAAAATGCATAATTGAGGTTTCACCTAAGTAAGATTCTTCTTTTGTCTTAGGGTTAATAAATTTTCTTGGTCTGATAGTTTTTTTTGAAAATGAGCCAAAGCCTCTTGAAGAAGATTTATACGAAGAAT